>NZ_JAQSUV010000028.1:0-66343 GCF_028649355.1 Acinetobacter sp. Gutcm_16
GGCCCTTGAGTCTTTTGAATCGAGGTATAGTTTTCAATGTCCATGGTATCCATGACTTGACCACCCATACGTTCAGCTACAATCCCCGTTTTAATGCCTTTACGTGCGGCATAAATGGCAGAGGTATTTCCTGCAGGACCACCACCAATCACTAAAACATCAAAAGCATCTTTGGCATTGAGCTTTTCAGCTTCTTTGGCCGCAGAATTGGTATCCAGTTTGGCAACAATCTCTTCCAAGGTCATACGGCCTTGACCGATATCGTTATTATCTTGGAACACCATCGGTACAGCCATGATTTTGCGTTCTTCAACTTCGTCTTGGAAGAATGCACCATCAATCATAGTTGCTGTCGTGCCCGGATTGTAAATAGCAATCAGGTTCAACGCTTGCACCACATCTGGACAGTTATGACAGCTTAAAGAGACAAAGACGTCAAAGTCAGACTGGATACCTAAACCTTTGATTGAAGCTAAAATTTCATCCGATACTTTGGGTGCATAACCTGAGGTTTGTAACAATGCCAAGATCAAAGAGGTAAACTCATGCCCCATCGGTAAACCCGCAAAGAAGACACGCGGCTCTTCACCGGCTTTTGCTACACCAAAGCTGGGTGCACGTGAGTTTTGACCATCAAAACGTGCAGTCACCAGTGGAGACAGTGCTGCAACCTCTTCAACCAATTCTTTGATTTTGTCTGATTTTTCAGAACCATTCAAAGTCGCAACCAATTCAATCGGACCTTCAAGGCGTTCAAGAAGTGTTTTTAATTGAGCTGAAGTATTTTGATCTAACATTGTTAAGCTCTCCAAAGCAGTCTATAAATTTATTTGATAGAAGAATCATAGAGTAAATCTAAAAATAGATAAAACAGTTTGTTTTTATTTTAATAATCGGTTTTATAGATTTAAAGATGTTTTCTTCAATCATTTCATAAAGCTATATGGGGGATTTAAATGATTTTTCAACTGATTTACAGTTTAGGCAGTATAAATTAGGTATGATCAAGACAGTTAAAAAATAGGGAGGCAAGTGATGCAATTACAGCGTGGTATCTATCAGCATTATAAAGGGCAACTGTATCAAGTTTTACATGTAGCGACGCATAGTGAAACTGAAGAAAAACTGGTGGTTTATCAGTGTTTATATGGTGATTACTCGATTTGGGTACGTCCACTTTCCATGTTTACTGAAACGGTAATGCTAGAAGATGACCGTGAAGTTGAGCGCTTTAAACTGATTCAAAAAGTATAAACGAAGCTAAGTAAAGTAGAGGGGATTTGATTATGCGTGCAGAATTTTTGAGTAAAGTATCGGCCTTATATCAACACTTTCAAGAACATGACAGTACGCAAACAGATCGCATCGCGCGCTTTCGCAATATTGAGCCTGAGTCTGCACAATTTTTGGCGCAACTGGTTCATATTCAGCAGCCCCAGCAGGTATTAGAAATAGGAACATCAACCGGTTACTCAACCTTATGGTTGGCTTATGCAGCGCAACAAGTGAATGCTCGATTAACCACTTTGGAAATTGATGCTGAGAGAAGTCAACAAGCCGCGAGTCATCTTGCGGATTTCAATTTATCCAATGGTGTTGAGTTTTGGGTGGGTGACGCAGCTGAATATTTGAAGCAGTCGCAAGCCATCTTTGATTTTATATTGCTAGATGCTGAACGTGATGCTTATGTCGACTATTGGCCAGATTTGAAACGACTAATGTATGTTTCACGCGGCGTTTTGGTGGTTGATAATGTTCTATCGCATGCAGATCAAGTCACGGACTTCATCGCGCTTATTCAGCAGGACGAGCAGTTTAACCTGTCTACACTGGCGATTGGTGCGGGCTTGTTGGTGGTGACGTGGGATCATGAAAAACAATCAGGATAAATCCTGATTGTTTGAGCTTCAAAAATTAATGAATACTTAAGCGCGTAAAGTGCAAATCATATTCTAAATATTTATGAACAAAGGCTGTTTTATTATTACATCGAACTAAGTTGTTATAAATAAATTCAGGCACAGGGTGGTACAGCTCGCCTGAACCATCGGCATAGAAAATTTTTAAATAGCGTGTGGAAGCATTGTATTTCCAAGATGTTACCGCAATTGTCCCCATAAGCGACTCCCCATCATTTAAATGGAATCACAGCAATGTGGCTGCTTAATTTAAACTTATGCCAAACTTAAAAAGTGAAGTATTACAGTTTTGTAAATAAAAAAACCGTACATAAAGTACGGTTTTTTTAAGTGATCAATTAACGCATTTTTGCAAGGAAACGGCCTACTCGGGTAATGGCTTCACGTAGTTCATTTTCAGCAGGTAAGAACACCACACGGAAGTGATCTGGTGTTGGCCAGTTAAAGCCTGTGCCTTGAACCAGAAGTACTTTTTCCGCACGAAGTAGATCAAGCATCAGTTTTTCATCATCCTGAACTGGATAGATTTCTGGATCCAATTTCGGGAAGCAATACATTGCGCCTTCAGGTTTAACACACGATACGCCTGGAATGTCATTCAACATTTGCCAAGCGATATTACGCTGTTCGTATAAACGACCACCCGGACGAATTAAATCATTGATTGACTGGTAGCCGCCTAAAGCAGTTTGAATGGCATACTGCGCTTGGTGGTTGGCACACAAACGCATAGAAGCCAGCATGTCCAAACCTTCAATATAGTCGACAGCACGAGACCTATCGCCTGTGATGGCCATCCAGCCTGAACGGTAACCCGCAATACGGTAGGCTTTAGATAAACCATTGAAAGAGATACAGAGTTGGTCACCAGCTAATGCTGCGACAGAAACATGCTCAATTCCGTCATAAACGATTTTGTCGTAAATTTCATCTGCAAACAAAATCAAATCATGCTTTTTAGCCAATGCGACGATTTGCTCAAGTACATGGCGTGGATAAACGGCACCTGTTGGGTTGTTTGGATTAATAATCACGATACCGCGGGTACGTGGTGTGATTTTACTCTCCATATCCGCAATATCGGGATACCAAAAGTTTTCTTCATCACATTTATAATGAATAGCTGTACCGCCTGAAAGATTTACCGCAGCCGTCCAAAGGGGATAGTCAGGCATTGGCACGAGCATCTCGTCACCATCATCTAACAAGCCTTGCATGGCCATCACGATCAATTCAGAGACACCATTGCCGATATACACGTCATTGACATGCATATCTAAGATGCCTTTTTGCTGATAGTACTGACAGATGGCTTTACGCGCAGGGAAAATCCCTTTTGAGTCGGTATAGCCCACTGCATTTGGCAGGTTTAAAGCTACATCATTAATAATCTCTTGAGGAGCCTCAAAACCAAACGGTGCAGGGTTACCAATATTGAGTTTGATAATCTTATGGCCGGCTTCTTCCATTTCATTGGCCGCTCGTAACACTGGTCCACGGATGTCGTAGCATACATGCTCGAGCTTAGACGATTTTTTTATTTCGCGTGGGGTGTGGAGAGTGTTCGGCATTTTGATGTTCTCGGAAAGAGTGGAGGTCACTTTTGCATAACGGTATAAATAGCTTTTAAATGTTTCAGTTGTCACTAGATCGAGATCATGTTCATCTCTGAGTAAAGCAACAATTTTTTCATGCGTAAAACCCACCTGTTGGTATTGTTTAATCACAGGTAGTAGATGTTTAAAAATAACGCTCTTTTTTTGCGACATTTTTTAATCCTGAGCAAGAATGTCAATAAGACTAACACTAAATTTGCTCACAAAAAAGCATTTAAGAAAATAAATTGCTTACCATTTTTATAAATTGCTTTCTTTTTGCTTTTATTGGAATTATAGGTCTTTTGTAAATTGTGAACTAAACACTAGAAATTTTAAGTTGAATCACGTAAATATAGGATTATCCTATTTTAAATAGCAAGATAGAAAGGGACGTGATCATGGGAAAACTCAATAAAACAGACCGAGAATGGCAAAGAGAGTTATCACCTGACGAATTTCGCATTACGCGACAAAAGGGGACGGAACCAGCCTTTACGGGGAAATATTGGAATACGAAACAAGCAGGCACTTACGTATGTCGTTGCTGTGGTACGCCATTATTTAATTCTGAAAATAAATATGACAGTGGTTGCGGCTGGCCAAGTTTTTATAAGCCACTCAATACGACTGTGATAGAAGAGCATCAAGATACAACACATGGCATGGTGCGTACCGAAATTGTATGTCATCACTGTGATGCTCATTTAGGCCATGTTTTTACAGATGGACCTGAGCCTACAGGTTTACGTTACTGTGTAAACTCGGCTTCATTAGAACTAGAAACACAAGAAAAAAGTGATGAGGATACTTATCCATGACCAACATTTATCAGTTTGAAGCGGAATTGTTAGATGGAAAAAATAAATCCTTTGCTGACTATGAGGGCGAAGTGCTGCTCATCGTCAATACGGCCAGTAAATGTGGGTTTACACCACAATTTGCGGGATTAGAGAAAATTTACGAGCAATATCATGCACAAGGGTTTGAGGTGTTAGGCTTCCCTTGTAATCAGTTTGGGGGGCAAGATCCGGGTAGCAATGAGCAAATAGGAACGTATTGTCAGAAAAACTATGGGGTGACTTTTCCCATGTTTTCCAAAGTCGATGTTAAAGGCCCTGAAGCCCATGCCATATTCCGTTATTTAACCAATAACAGCAAAGGGATTCTCGGCAGCGGCATTAAGTGGAATTTTACAAAATTCTTGATTGGTAAAGATGGCAAAGTAATTAATCGATATGCGCCAACCACCAAGCCTGAAGCGATTCAGGCAGATATTGAAAAAGCATTACAACAATAATCGGTTGATGTGTCGTCAGTGATTAAAGAGCAAGGCGCCTCAGTTGAATTTTGGAGTGATCCGCGCATGCCTTATGTGGAAACACGTCGGGCATGTGCAAGTCGTGCTTGTTATAAAGCCCATAGTCATCCGACATTTTCAATTGGAGCGGTGGATCAAGGCAACAGTATTTTCACTAGCCACTTCGCTGGAACGCAACAAATAGACGCGGGTACCTTGGTATTGGTTCCTGCACATGTAGAACATGCGTGTAATCCTGTTCCAGATCAGGCTTGGAGCTACCAAATGATGCATTTAGATGCACATTGGTTGAATCAGTTATTACAAGAAACAGCACATAAAGATACTTATCAAGACATACCGCAGTTCAAACCCGTGCTGTATAAACAGCCTAAGATGTATCATGACTTTAGTTGTCTTAACAGTCAATTATTTGATACTGCACTGTCTTATTGGGAAAAAGAACAAAGCTTAATCACAACACTTACTGAGCTTTTATTTCCATATATTCAATTAGAATTTCTTGCTCCTCAACACTATGCACAGCAAGAGTTTAAGCAGCTTTTATCGATGATTCAGGATGCTGACGTGTTTTTATCATTAGAGCAAATGTCGCAAGAAGTCCAGTTGAGTCGGTATGCCATCATTCGGCTATTTAAATCGTCTTTAGGTATGACGCCGCACGCTTATCAATTGAATCATAAAATTAATTATGCACGCACCTTTTTAAAACAAGGCATGGATATAGCGCAACTCAGTTATATGCTGGGCTTTAGTGACCAAAGTCATTTTCATCGTGTTTTTAAAAGTTTAACAGGCACCACGCCTAAGCTCTATCAAAAGCAACATCGCGCAATTTTATCCAAGAGTTGAACTTCATCCGTCGTTAGGCTTGTCTCACTTTTAAAGAGAGATAAGCAATGGAGCTTTTTATTGTTATTGCTGTGACGCATTTTGTGGCTTTGCTTTCTCCTGGCCCCGATTTTTCCTGATTCTGATGACGGCATTAAACAGTGGTCAAAGAAGAGCACGATATACAGTTTTCGGTATTGTAGCTGGGAATGCTTTTATTTTAGCGCTTATTTTTACATTACTGGGGTGGCTTGGGCATATCATGCTTATGTTCTGATGTTGCTACGCGGATTAGGTGTTGCGTATTTGTTGTATTTGTCTATGCAGTGTTTTCGCTATAAGCATCATGAAAATGTTGAAGTTCAAGCGCGTGATCCTGCACCTCATCAAACTAAAATTCTATGTTTTACTCAAGGTTTACAGTCAAGTTTGCTGAACCCTAAAAATATGATGTTCTATAGTAGTTTGATATTGCTGGTTTATTCTAAGTTTGATGTTTATACCTTGCTTTTAATGAGTCTCTGGATGGTGACTGTGGTTCTGATGTGGAATCTGCTGTTGCTTAAGTTATTGAGTTGCAAGCTTTGGAATCATTTTTTAATCCAGCGACTCAACTGGATTTATAAGATGTCAGGTTGCTGCTTTGCATTTTTTGCAATCATTTTGCTATTAGATGGACTAGTAATATGAGAATCTTAAAGTAAAAGTCAATCAGTTGTCTGACGTCATAAGTTATAACAATGAAATAATTAATTCTCATTTGAATTTACAATTTAAATGAGAATTAAATCAGTTTGACTAAGATCAATTCTCATTTACTATCAGGCTCGAATTTTAGATTGATGAAAAAGGGTAGGAAATGGTTAAGCTGAAACCATTGGTGTTAATGATGGCATGTGTATCTGGGTACAGTATTTCACATGCTGCGGAAGTTTCAGTACGAGCTGGCTCTGAACTACCTAAAAACAGTGTTTCAGAACAAAGTAATGATGTTCAGACACTAGAAACAATTGTTGTAGTTGGTTCGTCAGAAAAAGCAGGAGGCGATCTAGTAAAGCAACCTCTTTCAACGAGTATTATTACTGAACAGCAGATTAAGGACTCGGGTGTAAATAAACTCGATGCTGCCTTAGGTTATGAAGCAGGTATTCTTGCCCAACCTTTTGGCTCGGATAATAAATCTCAATGGTTTAAAGTTCGAGGATTTGATGCAAGTCAAACTTTAGATGGCACACCTTTAGCGCCAAATGGCTTTTTTGTTTGGGAACCTGAAATTTATGGTTTGGAAGCGTTAGAAATCGTGAAAGGTGCTAACTCGTTCAACTATGGTTCATCCCAGACTGGTGGTAATGTGAACCTTGTTTCTAAGCGTCCAGGTTTAGAGCCAAAAGGTGAATTGAACTTAATCGCTGGAAATTTGGATAAACGAGAAGCCAGTGCAGACTATACTGGACTATTTAATGAGGATGGCTCTTTAAGATATCGCGTAGTCGGGTTATATCGTCAAGGTGATAGCCAACTTGAAGGTGCTTATATGAAGCACTACTATTTTGCGCCAAGTATTGCATGGGATATCTCAGATCAAACGCATTTTACTTTACTCACAAGCTACTTGAAAAAAGATGGTGTTCCAACCGCAGGTTTTATGCCCGCTTATGGCTCATTGATTGATACGCCTTATGGAAAAATTGATCCACATACGAATTTGGGTGAGCCTGAAATTGATCGTTTAAAGGTGGAGCAATATTCTGCGGGTTATGAGTTTTCTCACGAATTTGATTCTGGTGTGATTTTTACTCAAAACTTTAAATGGAACCGAATGGATAACTATTTGTTTAGTACATTCGCATGGTCTTCTGATAATGATCGTTTGGCTTATCGTGGTTACAGCTTGACGGATGGAGTGTCAGAAACCAGTAGTATTGATAACCGCTTGATTAAAGATTTTACCTTTGGTGATTTTAAAAACCGCGTCATGTTTGGTCTCGACTATTTTAAAAATAAAACAGATGGTGTAAATAACGGATTTGGTTCGGCGCCGCCAATGGATATGTTTAATCCAGTTCATGACTCAAATTTTGCTGTTTCAGCTCTACCTTATCATTTAGAAACGGAACAATTGGGTGTCTACATATCTAATCAAATGAATTGGAATGATCTCATTGACTTGAATCTAGGGATTCGTCAAGACAATGCTAAAGGTAAGGCAACTCAAGACGGTAAAACAGCTCCTGATTACGATGAAGATAAAACAACTTATAATGCGGGGCTGATGTACCATGCACCATTAGGTTTTTCGCCATACTTAAGTTATTCAACTTCATTTAGACCATCAACAGGGATAGATGGATATAATCGTGCCTATAAACCGTATGAGGGCGAGCAATATGAGGTTGGGGTGAAATATGCACCTGAATGGGTGGATGGTGAAATTACACTGGCATATTTTGATTTGACCGAAAAAAATGCACTGGTTGCGGACAGTTCAAATATACAAGTGCAAGCTGGAAAGCGCACCAATAAAGGGGTGGAATTACAGGCAAACCTGAACCTAACAGATAATTTGTCTACTCAGTTTGCTTATACGCATAATGATTCTGAGCAAGAGTTAAGTACAACCAATACAATTAGGACTCCTGCTATTCCAAATCATATGGTCTCGGGTAAAGTTTATTATAAGTTTATCAATGAGAACTTGCTTAATGGTTTACGATTAGGCGCAGGTGTTCGTTATGTTGGTAGCAGTAATGATGAGCAATATTATTCAGGTTATAATGTAGATTCGTATACTTTAGTTGATGCTATGGCGAGTTATCCATTAAATGAGCAATTAGATGTACAGGTGAATGCAAGCAATTTAACCAATGAGAAATATATCAGTGCATGTTCTTTCTATTGCTATTATGGCGCAGAACGTACAGTAGATTTACGTGTTACTTATAAATGGTAATTTGACGCACTTCTTGATTATGGTAGATGGGTGAGTTCAAGTACTGCTTATTTTCGTATCTTAGGGCTTAAAAAAACCGCCGTTATCGGCGGTTTTTTTTATTCTTGGATTATAAAATCGCTTTTAAGCGTTCAATCACTTGTTCACACTGAGCAAGATCGGCAACTAAAGCAAGACGTACATGGTTTTCGCCTGGGTTACCTTGCTCAGTATCGCGTGACAAGTAACGTCCTGGAAGTACTTTGACATGTGCTTTTTCCATGAGCATTTTTGCAAAAGTTTCGTCATTATCTACTTTTAACCAGTAGTAAAAACCTGCATCTGGTTTTTGTAGGGGCAGTATATGGCCCAATTCCTTTTGAAATAAATCAAATTTTGCACGATATTGCACACGGTTTTCTTCAACATGTGCTTCGTCATCCCATGCTGCAATCGAAGCCAGTTGGTGCTGTACAGGCATCGCCGCACCATGATACGTACGGTATTGCAAATAAGGCTTGAGTAAAGCTGCATCACCCGCGACAAAGCCAGAGCGCATACCTGGTAAGTTTGAGCGTTTAGACAGTGAGTGGAATACGACACAGTTTTTGTAGTCATCTCGGCCTATTTCAGCACAAACTTCGAGTAGGCCCACAGGTGCAGTATCAAACCAAAGCTCTGAATAGCATTCATCCGATGCAATCACAAAACCATATTGGTCTGACAGTGCGATTAATTTTTTGAATTGTTCTTTTGATAACACCGCACCTGTTGGGTTACCCGGTGTACAGACAAATAACAGGGTTGTTTTCTCCCAGACTTCAGCAGGCACAGCATCAAAGTCACCGAGATAACCATTTTCTTCGGTGCAATTTACAAAATACGGTTTTGCCCCAGCAAGTAAAGCGGCACCTTCATAAATTTGGTAGAACGGGTTAGGCATCACCACATAAGGTGCATCTTCACGATTTACCAATGCCTGCACAAAAGAGAAAATTGCTTCACGTGTGCCCGAAACAGGCAATATATTGTTTTCTGCACTAATCTGATTGAGTTGAAAACGACGGGTTAGCCAGTTTGCAATACTGGTGCGTAACTCGGGTATACCTTTACTGTTTGGGTAGGTCGATAAATGCTGAAAATTATCGATAATGGCTTGTTTCACAAACTCGGGTGCAGGATGCTTAGGCTCACCAATCGAGAGTGGAATGAGAGGTAAGTCTGCGGGAGTAATATCCTGAAATAGTTTATTCAACTTTTCAAAAGGATAAGGGTGTAAAAGGGGTAAACTCGAGTTCATGAAACAAAATACCAGTGTGTATTGTTAATGTTGACCACAGACCTGACTAGAGGCTTCATCTAAGGCTGATTTTAGTTGTGCAGCAAAAGTTTCAGCTTCAGTTTCGGTCATGGGTTGACCATCTTTTTTGGTGACAAAGAAAATATCTTCGGCACGCTCACCTAGGGTGGCAATTTTAGCAGAGTGAATATCTAAACCTTGCATCATAAACAGCCCGCCTACTTTGGCAAGTAAGCCGGGATGGTCAAGTGTTGCAATTTCAACCATGTTTTGTTGCAGTGCTTCATTCAGCGTAATATCAACGGTGTTTTCAATGTCGAAATGGCGTAGCTGACGTGGGATGCGACGTTGCATGAGTCCTGGGTATTTATCTGAATTGGCTAAGGCATCTTTTAATGCTGAGAGTACTTTTGCTTCACGTTCAGGGTCGGTTAGCAGCGTACCAAAACGGTCAAGAACGACATAAGTGTCTAAGCTAAATGCTTTGGTCGCGGTAATAATACGCGCATCTTGTACATCCAAGTTCATACGATCGAGAATAGCAACCGTTGTTGCAAACAGGTTGGGCTGATCTTGGGTATAAATAAAGATTTGCACTGCATCTTGAGCAAATTTACGCTGTGCACGCATCAAAACAAGCGGTTCAGGGTTGTCACCGTGCTGTAAAATAGCACGTGTGTGCCAAGCAATTTCATCAGCAGATTCTTTGAGGAAATATTCATCCCCCAGTTCTTGCCAGACTTTTTCGACATCATCTAGAGCAAACTCTTCGACCAGTTGTTCGCTGGCAGAAAACTTGGTGTCCTCGATGAGCATTTGATAGTCCACAGGACGGCCTAAACCTGAGCGAATCACGTCACGTGCATGGGTATAGAGCTGACGCATGAGAGAAGCACGCCACGTATTCCAAAGTGAAGGATTGGTTGCATTGATATCTGAAACAGTCAACGTATATAGATAGTCGAGATGTTCCATATCGCCCATTTTCTCAGCAAACGCTTTAACCACATCGGGGTCAGAAATATCTTTCTTTTGAGAAGTGACAGACATGAGCAAATGGTTTTGGATGAGCCATGCGACAAGGTTGCATTCACGTTCGGTAAAACCATGACTACGACAGAATTCAATCGCATCGGTTGCACCCAGCTCACTGTGGTCTCCACCGCGGCCTTTGGCGATATCGTGGAAAATGGCAGCCAAATAGACAATGTCCCGACGGGCTAGGCGCTGAAACACGGAACTTACCACGGGAAAATCTTTGGCAAATTCAGGTTCTTTGAAACGATTTAAGTTGCGCAGTAACAATAAGGTGTGTGCATCGACCGTATAGATATGGAACAAGTCATATTGCATTAGCCCCATAATCTGCCCAAACGCAGGAATATAGTTACCTAAAACGCCATAACGTTTCATTGCTACCATGGTTTCGTATAAGCGATGAGGTGAGCGAATGATGGCCATAAACAGGGCTTGATGCGCTGGATTATCTCTATATTTTTGGTCAATGCGTTTAGCTGCCAAAATTAACAGTCGTAGCGTACGTGCTCGGATGCCTGTAATTTCAGGTCGATTGGCCAATATATAGAAAATTTCTAAAATAGCACTTGGATTTTCAGAGAAAATTTTATGGTGTTGAACCGCTAGTTTACCGTCGACCAGTTTAAAATTTTCATTGATTTCTTCAATGTTACGCTCATAGTTCGGCAGGCGTGGGGTAATCACAGATTCATTGAAATAAGCCAACAGCATTTCATTCAGCGTGGTGACTTGTTGCGCGCTTCGATAATAACGCTTCATGAATTGTTCAATTGGATAATTCGGTGATTTACCTTCTTCACGCACATAGCCAAACTTTGCGGCAATGTCACGTTGATAGTCGAACAGTAAACGGTTTTCATCACGTTTAGTGAGGCGGTGTAGGTGATGACGAATTTCCCAGAGAAAGCTTTCGGCTTCTTCTAATACACCTAACTCAAACTCCGAAATAAAGCCTAAATGCACCAAGTCATAAATACGGTTGACGCGGAAATGCCGCTTAGCAATCCAACCAATTTGGTTAATGTCCCGAATGCCACCCGGCGCGTTTTTAATATCGGGTTCTAGATTACTTTCCGTAAAGTTATGCTGTGCATAGCGTTTGGCCTGTTCTTCCATTTTTGCATCATAGAAGGTTTTATCTGTCCATGTTTGCGAAACAATGCGTCGCGGCCATTTAGCTAAGTGTTCATTGCCTGTAATTAAACGGGACTCAATGAGGGCAGTAGCAACAGTTAAGTCGGAGGTTGCTTGTTCAACACAGTTGGCAATGGTACGTACACTAATACCGGGTTTGAAATTGCCGACATCCCAAAGTGAGGAAATAAAGACTGAAATGAGTTTTTCTTGTTCTTCGCTAAACTCATCCTCAGACAAGATCATGATGTCTACATCTGAGTAAGGCAGCATCTCCCGGCGACCATAGCCACCGACAGCAAATAAACTTAAGTCTGTCTGATCGAGTTTTGCATATTTCCATAGGAAAATAAGCGCTTCATCGGTCATATTTGAACGCGTTAAAATGACATCGCGGATGGATTGGCCATGATCAAAACTTTCTTGTAATTGATTTTCGACATCACTACGCCATTGATTAATAGCTTTGATGTCGTGATTGCTGCTGACATAGTTAAGCAGTGGAGAAGTATTGATCATGAACCGTATCCGTATATTTTAACAACGCTTAATTTTGATGAACGCTCACCTGTCCAGCAGCTTGTGCTGCTAGTTCACGCGCTTGGTCGGTTGTTTCAGCACGTGCTGTCGCAACGCCCATACGGCGACGTGTAAAGCCTTCTGGTTTTCCAAAAATGCGTAAATCAGTATTTGGGTTTGCCAAAGCAAGATTTAAGCCAGAAAAAGATATGTTATTATCATCTACGCCTGCATAGATGACGGCACTCGCTGCAACACTATGACGTGCTGTATTTACAGGTAGGCCCAAAATCGCACGTGCATGTAGTTCAAATTCACTTTGGAACTGAGAGGCAAGCGTCACAAGACCTGTGTCATGTGGGCGTGGTGATACTTCACTAAACCACACTTTATCGCCTTTGACAAAGAGTTCTACACCGAAAATACCACAGCCACCCAATGCGATGGTGACTTTATTGGCAATACGCTTTGCTTCATCAAGGGCCGCTGGTGTCATGGCTTGAGGCTGCCAGCTTTCCACATAGTCGCCCGCGTCTTGGCGGTGACCAATTGGGTCGCAGTACGAAGTTTCAATTTCACCCGTTTCAGGGTTTTTTGAACGTACTGTTAATAGCGTAATTTCAAAATCAAAATCAATTTGTGATTCTACAATTACTGTTCCTTGATTTACACGACCACCTGTTTGTGCATATTCCCAAGCAGCATCTACTTCTGAAAATTCTTTTACGCGGGATTGGCCTTTACCAGAAGAGGACATGACTGGTTTAACAAAGTTTGGATAACCAATGTCATCACATGCAGCACGGAAAGATTCTAAAGTATCTGCAAAACGGTAAGCCGATGTCGGTAAGCCCAGTTCTTCCGCAGCTAAACGACGGATGCCTTCACGGTTCATGGTTAAATTGACCGCTTTTGCAGAGGGAATGACTGTGGCAATATTTTCTTGTTCGATTTCAACCAATACTTGCGTTGCAATGGCTTCAATTTCGGGAACAATTAGGTTTGGCTTAACGTCCTGAATGAGTTGTTTAAGCGCTGTCGCATCTGCCATATTTAAGGTATAGGCATAGTGTGCCACTTGCATTGCAGGAGCATGATCGTAACGGTCAGCAGCATGAACTTCTACACCTAAACGTTGTAAAGAAATCACAACTTCTTTCCCAAGCTCTCCAGAACCCAATAGCAGAACTTTAAATGCTGAAGGCTGAAGTGGAGTACCAATAGTAACGCTCATGTAAATCATCCATGCTTGATTTTATGGGCTTTTAGCATAGCAGAACTCTTAAAAGTGTTCAGGGTTCATTCACATAAATTAATGATATTGTCCAACAATTTTTTTTATAAAGCGGTGTATTACAAAGTCAAAATTTTCATGCGAAAGGATGCTAAATAAACTTTTCCAATCAAGCTTGAAATGTCTTGCACAGCTGATCGCTTCAAATAGCACATCAGGTTTTGATGGATTTAAGATATGGGTTAAAAAGGCATAGGAATATAGGTATAAACCAAGCCGTAGCTCAGTGCTGCGGTGAGTGTGGCAGGGACAATTTGCTTAAACTTGAAATAAAGTCCAGCTAATACGATAAAGCCGACCAACATGGCAAAACTTTTATTGGGTGTATCTAACAGTGGTGGCAAGGTGGCAAACACGAGCATCGAACTGATCGCCGCGATACCAATCGAACCCAATGCGATTTTTAACCATAAGGCACCGCGCTTTTGTGAACCTTGCTGGAATTTTTGAATGACGAAGAATGGGCCAAAGCGTGAGGCAAAATTTGCAATACCCACTAAAATGCCGATCAAAATAATTTCGATATTCATGATTGACCTCCCATATGTTCAGGGTCTGGTTTTTTCAGTACATAGTGCTTAAACAAACCTGCAAATATACCCGAACTGATACCAATAAAAATTGCAGCAGATACGTCAATAAAATAGCAGGCAATGGCAGATACAAGAATGGTCACAGCCACCACAAAAGTGTGTTTCTTTTCAAATGCTGCCAATAAGAAACTTAAGAACAGTGCAGGTAATAGAAAGTCTAGAGCGGCTTGTAAAAACTGGGGTAAATGACTGACTTGGTCTGCAAACATTCCCCCTAGAAAAGAACCGGTAGCCCATGCGAGCCAACTAAACAGGCTTAAGCCCAGCATCCAAGACTCAGACCACTCTTGGCGACGTTGTGACAGTTTAATCATGCCTGAGGCAAAAACTTCGTCGGTTAGCCCCCATGACCAAATAGCGGTTTTTTTTAAGTTCAGTTTATCTTGAATTAAGTTTTGTAGCGCAGGGCCATAGAGTAAGTGACGAATATCTAGAGCAATTACAGTGAGGGCAGTCATCCAAATAGACGTGCCACTACCCAATAGTGCAACTACTAAAAACTGACTGGCTCCTGCATACATTGAGCAGGATAAAAATAAAGCCTCCCATGCACTAAAGCCAAACTGGGTTGCAGATACACCAAAGGCAAAAGAAACAGGCAGATAGGTAAAGATAATCGCTTGGCTATCCTTAGCCCCTTGCCAAAAGCCAGCAGCTTGTGCAGGAGTGGGATTAAGTTCGGACACAACACACCTTGAAGAAGACTTTATCAATAGGTCAAAATTGATTGTGTATTGTAACTGAATTCACTAGCATAGTGCCCAATTGTTTGTTGAGGCGTTTAACCATGTTGAAGCTCGAATTACGTACTTTAGGGCTGACTGCTATAATTGTAAGCAGTTTACTTTTACAAGCTTGTGGGCAGTCAGAGCAAGCTCCTGAACAAAAAGTAGAAATTAAGGCCGCGCCAAAAATTACCAATGATGCTACGGAATATGCCCAGCGTGCTTGGGTGTTTATCAATGAAGTAGATGGCTTGGTCTATAACAAGCAATTGGATCAGATTGAAGCCAAAGTCCGTCATCCTGCACGTAAACTCAGTACGGACTGGCGTATTAATGTCAAAATGACAGATTCGGTGACCGAAGGAAAATACGCCCTGTGTCGTAAAGCCTTGACCAGTTTAGAAGTGTGGGCACGTGAGACCTTAGACGGTTCGTCAAGTGTCGCACAGAAACAGAGCGATTATGAACGTGATAAAGCACAATGTCGGGGCGCAATTGATAACCCAAGTTTAGGCAATACGGATCCTAAAAAAGTAGGCGTCTAAGACTGATATAGCATGCCCAAAAGCGAGTTTTTAAAACTCGCTTTTTTATGGTTGTAGCTTTAATGAAAAATGTAATAAAAATAGTAAATTATCCCAATGTAGTAAAATATCGGAATTAAGTCGAATTTTAAGGGTTAATTTAAAAAATTAGTTGTTGTGATGTTTACATTAATTATTGGTCAAATGCTGCCACAGCAGTCCAAAGTCGTTGAGAAAAATAGTCAAGACGTTACGCCGTGTAGCAATATTTTTATACATCTTTTTTATATTGAATTGCGCTCTTAAGGAGCACGCTTGATTGTCTATTCTGAGCTATGTGCCATTTTATGCAGCATTGCAGGATCTAAAATCTTAATCTTTTTAAAAGCAATTGCCAGTATTCCTTGTTTTTCTAAGTTTTGAAGTTCTTGGTTGATGGTTTGGCGTGAACACATCAGCATTTGAGCCAGTTGCTCCTGTGATAAATGGATTTCATCATTGGTAATCGACAGATGGTTGCCATAACCGCTTAAAATAAACAGTAAGCGTTGAGCCAGTCGTTGACTGATATTTTGACTTTGGATTGCGATCAGTTCTAAAAAAGCGAGGCGTAACTTCTGCGAAGCAAGCTGTGCAATATGAAACCAAAATTCTGGGGTGGCTTGGATAAATTCCTCAACATCGCGTTTAGGCAGATGGAGTAGGGTGCTTTTTTGAATAGCAATCGCATCGTGCGAACGCGGTTGCTGATCTATTAATGAAATTTCTCCAAACCACATAATTGGTTCAGCGATTGCTGCAACGGCTTCTTTACCTTCAATGTCGACATGACCTAAACGAATTGCGCCGTTCAAGACTGCATAGATGCCATTAAATAAATCTCCAGAGTGAAAAACAGCTTGGTCTTTTGCAACCTCAATATATTTGGCATGTTGCACAATATACTGTTGATAGGCTTGTGGTAGTTTGGCGAACCAATTGTTATTGAGTAATTGTTGTTGATGTTGAACTTCCAGCATTCCGCGTCCTTTCGTGATTGATCGAGCAACTTGTCAGGTCGACGACAACTTTATGAGCTGTTTTCCTTTAAAGTTATTCTATATCGTGATCAATATCATGCAATAAGGAAATACAGTATGAATAAATTAGAAAAATTATTAAGTCAGTATGCAGCTTATCATCTTGATCATAAAAATATCGTGACCCACTTTGTGGGTATTCCGTTGATTGTGTTTTCAATTATGTGCTTAACCGCAAGAGCTGGCATGACTATTGGCAGTTTTGAAATTACCTTGGCGATGGTTTTGATATTAGCGAGTATTGTTTACTACTTAAGCCTAGATCGAATTTTTGGTGTGATCATGTTAGTAATCTATGCCATGGCTTATCCATTGGCATATAAAATTTCACAGTTTGATTTGGGACTTTGGTTAAGTCTAAGTATTGGTATTTTTGTCGTCGGCTGGGCGTTCCAGTTTGTCGGGCATTTCTATGAGAAGAAAAAACCGGCCTTTATGGATGATGTGATTGGCCTAGCTATCGGACCATTATTTGTTTTGGCGGAAATGGTGTTTATGCTTGGTTTTAGAAAAGACATCGAACAACGTATGTTAGATGAAGCGCGTAAACAGCGTGCTGCAATGGATGATAAACATGTCTCTGTGACATCACATTAACTGAATTATTTTATCGAGAAAAAAGCCAGTGAATTTCACTGGCTTTTTTCTGCTGTTTTAAGATGTCTTCGCGACTTTATGTGTATCTGGTTGAGCTTTGGGTGTATTCGGGCTTGGAGCATGAGCATCTTTATGGGATTTATTGGCCATTTCATTGGCTTTCATTGAATCATGTTTCACCATTTTATCTTGCTTCATGGCTGGATCATGTTTGGCTGTTTTGTCTTGTTTCATTACCTGATCATGTTTCGTCACGTTCATGGTTGCGACGCACTTACCACCTTTATGATTTGCACCTGTACCACCCGACGGTGTTGTTCCTTGTGGGCATGCAAATGCTGTAGCGCTAAGCGTTGTGAATAAACCTGCTGCAATAAATGTGCTGATCTTTTTCATTTTCGTTTGTTCAATGAAGGCATTAGTGCCTGTGATTAAATTAGCGATAATACGAAAGAATAGAAGTTATAATATTGTGTGAGATCCAAACGGATCAGGTGTTCATATGTTATTTAATGCTGTTTTTAAGCTTGGTTTAAGCTTATAAAAAAACCCGATGGGTATCGGGTTTTTTATACTTGGAACGACTTATACGTTAAAGCGGAAGTGTAGAACATCACCGTCTTGAACGATGTATGTTTTACCTTCTAAACGCCATTTACCTGCTTCTTTCGCACCTGCTTCACCGTTGTATTGAACGAAATCGTTATAAGCAATACATTCAGCACGGATAAAGCCTTTTTCGAAATCAGTGTGGATCACACCCGCCGCTTGTGGTGCAGTTGCACCTACTTTAACGGTCCAAGCACGAACTTCTTGTACACCCGCCGTGAAGTAAGTCTGTAAACCTAAAAGACCATAGCCCGCGCGAATTACTACGTTTAGACCTGGTTCTTCCATACCTAAAGCTTCAAGGAACTCAGCACGGTCTTCGTCTTCTAGCAGTGAAATTTCAGCTTCGATTTGGTTGCAAAGCGGAACTACGATTGCATTTTCTTCAGCTGCCAGTTTTTTCACAGCATCTAAATGTGGGTTGTTTTCAAAACCATCTTCAGCAACGTTCGCAATATACATGGTTGGTTTTAAAGTCATTAAACCAAAACCACGAACTAGTTTACGTTCGTCGTCGTCTAGGTCAGCTGCGCGAGCAGGTTTGCCTTCATCAAGTAAAGGTAAAATTTTGTCTAAAACCGCTTTGGTTGCGAGCGCTTCTTTGTCGCCACCTTTTGCAGATTTTGCTAAACGAGTCACTGCTTTTGTCACAGTTTCTAAGTCAGCAAGTGCAAGTTCCGTATTGATGGTTGCGATGTCATCAAGCGGGTCAATTTTACCGTTAACGTGAATGACGTTTTCATCTTCAAAACAGCGTACAACGTGAGCAATCGCATCCGTTTCACGGATATTTGCAAGGAATTGGTTCCCCAAGCCTTCACCTTTAGATGCACCAGCAACTAAACCTGCGATGTCTACAAATTCCATCGTCGTTGGAATCACACGTTGAGGTTTTACAATCGCTGTTAATTTGTCTAAACGTGGATCTGGCACAGGAACGATGCCTGTGTTTGGTTCAATGGTACAGAATGGGAAGTTTTCAGCAGCAATAGCAGCTTTAGTCAATGCATTGAAAAGTGTAGATTTACCAACGTTCGGCAAGCCGACAATACCGCAATTAAAACCCATGAAATAACTCACAACGTGTTATATAAAAATTGCCAGTGATTTTACATGAAAGCCATGACAAAGTCAGGTCTCAGGGGAGAAGAATCAAAGTTGTAAATCATGTTGTGGGCAGAATCTCCTCATTTAAGCCTTTTCTTTTAATAAAGGAACTAGATTTAAGAGATCCGTTGCATGTAGATCATTGTCTATGTAAGGACTGGAGTCTTTCATGAAAATGGCGTGAACTTCATATTGAAACACCCTCCTCAGAAAAAGGAGGGGCTAAAAAACTTAAATGTACAGTATAGAGCTCTATTTTATATGGGAAATGGGATTAAACCTTCCTTTTATCGAGTTGATTTGCCAGATTGTCTCCAATTGCTTGTACACACATCACCAAAATCACGAGCACGACAATCACGGCCAACATGATCTGCATATCAAAACGCTGATAACCGTAGCGATAGGCAATATCGCCTAAACCACCTGCACCAATGGCGCCTGCAATGGCAGAGGAGTTAATCATGGTCACAATGGTTACGGTAAAACCTGCGACAATTCCAGGAAGAGCTTCAGGTAACAACACATGCCAAATGATTTGAGTACGGTTACAGCCGATAGCTTGTGCAGCCTCAATCAACCCTTGATCTACTTCGCGTAAACTGACTTCTGCAATTCGTGCAAAAAAGGGGGTTGCAGCCAAGGTTAAAGGGACAACTGCTGCCCAAACACCATAACTAGTGCCGACAATCCAACGTGTGAGTGGAATCAGGGCCACCATCAAAATAAGAAAGGGAACAGAACGGGTGATATTTACCAACCAGCCTAAGCTATGGTTAATAGTTTTAGAGGGATAAATGCCATGCTCAGACGTGCTGACTAGTACCACTGCCATTGGCAGACCAATGAGTAAGGCAAAAAATGCGGATGCACCGACCATGATTAAGGTGTCGATAGTGCCTGTCAGTAATAAATCAATGAGTTGGTCGTGCATAGCCCAGTACCTCTACATGTGTCACATGTGCTTTTAGTTTTTGTAGTAGCGATTGAATTTCTAAGCCCTGTGTGGGAACAGCAATAACCAATGTTCCTATTAAATGGTTCTGGATGGTGTCGACCTGACTTTGATATAAATGCACAGTTTGTGGAAAGTGCTCCAATATCTGTTTTAAGTCAGGTGGATGATGTGCATCTGACGTCGAGCGAATTTTGAAAATGGCATGTGTATCAAGCTGCGTAGGTTCAGCATTTAAGCGAAAAGGCAAATCGAGTTGTTCTAGATTCAGTAGTTCTTGGGTAATGCTTTGTTGGGGTTGAGAAAACACCGACCAAACTTCGCCTGATTCCACAATTTCACCAGTATCGATGACCACGACCTGATCGCAGATTTCCCGAATCACCTGCATTTCATGGGTAATCAAGACAATGGTGATACCCAGCTTTTGATTAATCTCTTTGAGCAAGGACAACACCACAGAGGTACTTTCTGGATCGAGAGCAGATGTTGCTTCATCACAGAGTAAAATTTCAGGATGGTGAACCAATGCACGGGCAATGCCGACACGCTGCTTTTGACCACCAGACAGTTGTGATGGGTAATGCTGTGCCTTGTCGCTTAGCCCGACCAATTGTAAAACCTCGTTGACACGTTGTTCGATGTCTTGCTTGGGATAATTGGCCACTTTGAGGGGCAGTGCAACATTTTCATAGACTGTTTTTGCAGACATTAGATTAAAATGCTGGAAAATCATGCCAATGCGTTGTCGGAGCTGAATCAGCTCAGCGTGGTTCAATGCGGCCAAGTCTTGCTGATGAATATGGATATGGCCTTCACTGATACGTTCTAAACCATTTAAGGTGCGGATCAGGGAGGATTTACCTGCACCACTTTTGCCAATAATGCCAAACACTTTACCTGTCGGGATATCGAGGTCAATATTTTTGAGTGCATGTACAATATGCCCTTGTACTGCATAGTGTTTGTTTAAGTTACGAATTTTGATATGTGGAATTGAAAAATCCACATGAGAACCAAAGCTGACCATTCTTTTTCTCCTTATTTCCAGCCTTCAAACCACAGACCTTGGCCAAAATCACGATCTAAAATCTCTTGAACGTGTTTTGAGTTTTGGAATGCTTGCACAAAAGTCGCAAGTTTTTGGTTTTGGTCTGGATAGTCTTTGCGTGTCACAAATAAGATGGCGTTTTTCTTGTCTATCGGATCAAGAAAAAGGGCATGATGCGGATCTGTGACTTTGGCCATTTTTAAATAATGTGGGAAGCCAAAAATTAAATCAGCATCATTAAACGCATGAGCAGTTTGTGGGCCTTCGACTTCAATAAACTGAAGCTGTTTAGGATTGCTCACAATATCTTTTACGGTAGACAGTTCATTGTTAATGTCTTTGAGCTGAATCAACCCTGCACGATGCAGTAAAATTAGAGCACGTGCCGAGTTTACAGGGTCATTGGGGATGACCACACGTGCTTGAGTGGGTAGTGCATCTAAGGACTTATATTTTTTTGAATACAGTCCGACATGACTCCCTGTTCCAGTAGCGAAAGCGTGCAAATCATAGTTTGTTTCGCGAATGGCATTACGTAGAAAGACGCTTTGTTGAAAAAAGTTGGCATCAATGTCACCATTTTGTACAGCAACATTTGGCGCATGCCAGTCAGAGAATTCAACCAGTTTGACCTGAATGCCTTGTTTCTTTACCTCATCTGCCACGCTTTGCAGCAGTTCGGCATAAGGTGGGCTAATACCAATCGTTAAGACATCATCTTGCGCATGGCTTTTGCTATAGCGGTAACCCGCTATAGCAAAAATTACCACGATGACGCTTAAGCCAATCAGCCATTTTTTTCGATTTTGAGTGAAAGATTGCGTCATGGCTTATACTCACTTCCAACCAGGGAACCAAAGTTTTTCACCAATTTCACTATTCAAAGTCTGTTTAACTTTGTCTGATGTTTGATAAATCTTGATGAATTTTTCAAGTTGCGCGGCTTTCTCTGGATGTTGCTGTTGGTAGTCGTCACGCACCACAAATAAAATCGAATACAGGGTATTGGTGTTGTCATCTAAGATCAGCGCATCATTTGGGTCGATGGTTTTTGCAAGACGTAAATAATGTGGATAGCTAAAGACCAAGTCAGCATCATCAACGGCACGTGCAGTTTGTGGACCTTCAACTTCAATAAACTGCAGCTTTTTAGGATTGCTCACAATATCTTGCAGGTTCGATAGATGATTGTTCGGATCTTTTAAGCTAATCAATTTAGCCTGTTGTAACAGTAAAAGCGCACGACCTTGATTCACTGGATCATTTGGAATAACTGTACGTGCATTTTCAGGAATCGCAGCAATCGAGTCATATTTTTTTGAATATAAACCGACGTGTGTGGTGACGCCTTTATCCAGTGCTTTGAGTTTAAATTGGGTTTCTTTAATGGCGTTATCTAAGAAGGGCTGATGCTGAAAATAGTTGGCATCAATATCACCATGGTTGAGTGTAATATTCGGGGTATTCCAATCGGAGAACTCCACCAGTTTGACGTTAATGCCTTGCTGTTTTGCTTCTTCCACAGCCACCTTTAAGGGATTGGCAAAGGGTGGGCTGATACCGATCACCAGTTCAGTGTTGCTCGATTTTTTATGATAAGACCAAGCCACCAGTGCAATGACGATGGCAGTGACAATTACCCCAATAACGGTAAATTTTGTTTTTGCAGTTTGAGCCATGATATTTCTCGTATTTTAAAATTTATGCGGTTTGTTTTTGCTGTGTTTTAGAATCAGGGTTCGAGCTTTGACATCGATACTGCTGTACAGGGTGGTTTGCGGTCAGTCGGTCACCTTGAGCGAATAATTTATGGCGTAAACTACCTGTTTCATAGGCGGTTTTATAACGGCCACGCTCTTGTAATTCTGGGATGACCCAACGAATAAAGTATTGATGTGACTCTGGGGCAACGGTTCGTGTGAGATTAAAGCCATCTATGCCAGTTTCATCTATGAGCTGAATGAGCTTTTCTGCTACAGTTTTTCCACTCCCGACGATCAGTGGATAGCGCCCACCGAGTACATGTTGGGCTTTCAAATCCGCTCGCGTAACTTTTTGCTCTTTAAATTTGTTATTGACCGAGGCAATGCTATTGGTTTGTTTATAAGGAATCGCTTCATCATCTGTGAACTGCGCTAAATCAATTCCGACTGAACTGGAAAAATGCGCCAAACCTGCTTCTGGACTGGCATAGCGAATATATTCGGCCAGTTTTTCTTGTGCGAGTTCGTCCGTTTCTGCCGTCACTACACTAATGCCAACAAAGAGTTTAATGGCTTGCTCATCACGGCCATGGCTTAAGGCAAGTGCACGAATCTTATCGACTTGCTGTTTCAGTTTTTCAGGTGTGTCAGCACCAATAAACATGGCTTCAGCATGTTGAGTTGCAAAGGCTAAGCCTTTGCTTGAAGCGCCCGCTTGATAAAGTACAGGCGTGCGCTGTATAGATGGGGAAACCTGAAAAACACCCTGACTTTGGAAAAATTTGCCTTGATGCTGTATGGCATGAACTTTTGAAGGGTCGGTAAAGACACGGTTTAACTTATCTTTTTGTACGGCATTGTCTTCCCAAGAACCTTCCCAAAATTTATAGCAAAGTTCGAGAAACTCTTCAGCTTGTTCATAACGCAAGTCGTGATCTTTTAAACCTTTTTGACCAATTAACCGTTCTGCGCTGTCTAAGTAACCCGTGACAATGTTCCACCCAATACGACCATGGGTTAAATGATCGAGGCTCGCAAAGCGCCGTGCAAATTGGTAAGGCGACTCATAGCTCAAATTTACAGTGACACCAAAACCTAAGTGCTGTGTAACGGCAGCCATGGCAGAAACGAGGGTACTTGGGTCGTGGCTTGGAAGCTGAATCGACTCTTTTAGGGTTAAATCCAGACCATTTTGATAAACGTCGTAGACACCCGTAATGTCGGCGATAAATAAACCATCAAATAAACCTTGCTCTAAAGTTTGCGCCAAATCTGTCCAATAGTTGAGCTCATTAAAACGATGTGACTCATCTCGTGGGTGTGTCCACAAACCGTGATTGATGTGACCTACGCTATTCATATCAAAGGCATTCAGGATGATTTGTTTCGCGGTTTTATTTTGAGATGATAGTGTCATTACAATGTCCCTCTGCGTGGCGGAAGTACACCGTTAAGAAGATAATTGGCAATGAAGTAATATTTCCAACGTGACGCATCATGTAGCGTGTGAACACGGGCATTACGCCAAAAACGGTCTAGGCCATCTTCACGCTGACTACCACGACTGCCTGCCAGTTCAATCAATTTCGAAGCGGCTTTTAATGCGGTTTCTGTGCTATGTGCACGAACTTTCGCTACATCGAGAGAAGCTTTTGCAATGTTCTCTATGGTTGGTTGGGGACGTGCTGCATCGATTGAACGAGCCGCTTGTTTGAGTAAGACTTCACTGGCACGAACATCGGTAACTACTCGTCCCAGTTCAAACTGAGTTAAAGGATCATCGGTTGCCTGTTCAACAGCAGAGTCAATCCATGGACGAGCTTGACGCACACGAACCAGTGTTTCCTCAAAAGCAGCACGTGCAATGCCTGTTTCAATGGCGGCATGCATAATTTGGGCGAAAGGCCCAACCAGAGTCGGCCTAGAAAAAGCTGTATCGAAAGGAATAATATCTTCTGCATCTACAGCGACATGATTGAATTTGACTGTGCCGCTGCCTGTGGTACGTTGACCAAAACCAGACCAATCATCTATCAGTTCGAGTCCTGAGCTACTCCGTGGGATAAAGACCAGAAACTCTTTGTCATCGGCATCTTTGACTAAAGTGGGGATGCGGTCTGCAAACAGACTGCCCGTGCAATAAAACTTTTCACCATTGACCACATAACCTTGTTCAGTTTGGCTGAGTGCAGTTTGTTTTTGCGTTGCATTTTTAGTTTTGAACTCTGCCAAGGCATTACCAAAGCGTGCACCTTTGAGCACTTCTGCATAGAGTTTACGCTTTTGTTGTTCAGTACCGTTGTTACGTAAAACCTCTAAGGCATAGAAATGGTTCTGGGGAATTTGTCCAATCGAACCATCCACACCACTCATTAGTGCGATAATTTGCGCGACGGTATAGCTTGAAACATCTGCGCCTCCGAATTCCTTCGGTACAGTAATGGCCCAAAGTCCAGATTGACTATAGGTTTCGATTTCCTCAAAAGGCAAAATACGTTCCGCATCACGTTGGATAGCCTGTTGTTTAAACTGCTCAGCTAAATTTTTGGCAATCTCTAAGGCTTCGGCATCGCTTTGAATAATATGTGCGTATGCCGTGTCTTGGGATTGAAGTGGAAGAATAGGTTGAAATGAAGTCATGACGTTCTCCTTAAATCCAAGCGTGGCGAGCAGGGAAAGTGTTGTTCAAATAGTAGTTACCCAGTGCATGCAGCTTCCAGCGGATCGGGTCGTGTAAGGTATGCACACGTGCATTGCGCCAATGTTGATCTAAATTATGTTGGCTTAGGCTCGAACGACTGCCGCCAAGCTCTAGGAGTTTTTCAGAAATTTGTAGTGCAGCATCATTGGCATAGACCTTTGCTTCAGCGACTAAAATAGAGGCTTTAGCTGCTTGTTCGGCACTGACAACGCTCAGTTGGTCGAGCTCATCTAAATATTCAGCAGCTTCATCGAGCAGTAAAATAGCGGCATCTAACAGGACTGCGGATTTGCCGACTTCTTGTAAGGTGTAATGTTCAAAACTGGCTTTCTCAACTTGCGCATCGACAATTGGTCGGGCTTTTTTAACTGCTGATAAAGTGTCTTCGAATGCGGCTTCTGCAATACCGACATCAATCGCAACTTGCATTAACTGCGAGAAAGCACCGCGATAATTGACGTCTTCAGCCAGTTTCCGCTCGTCAAAGATAAGTAGTGGATCGACTTCAACCCGTTGTAATTTTACTGTGCCGCTTGAAGTTGTACGCTGACCAAAACCATTCCAGTTATCGATAACTTCCACACCTTGTGTTGTGGCATCAACAAGCGTCAGTACCACATATCCTTCAGGGTGAATGGCTTTAATGGCTAACCAATGAGCAAAGCTACTGCCTGTAGAGTAGAACTTTTCACCATTGACATAGTAACGACCATTTTCAATGTTTAATGTTGTACTCAGAGTTTTAGTGTCTTTGGTATTTCGTTCGGGGCCGCCATTGGCAAGGCGTTTGCCGTTTAATATTTCATTAAAAATAAACTGTTTTTGTTGTTCGCTGCCCAAGATATCAATCATGTTGAGCAGTGCAATTTGGTTTTGTGGAATTTGGCCAACACTTGAGTCGGCTTTATTAATAATGCGAAAAACCTGAGCTAAGGTTTTGTTGGAAACAAATGCGCCTCCAAAAGCTTGAGGAATACGAATACCGCCTAATCCTTTTTGGCTAAATAACTCGACTTCAGCAAAAGGAAGTTGACGGTTCTGATCACGTTGATCCCGACCTTCTAAGGCAAAGTCAGCGACATGATAGGCTGCATTAATTGCATCCTGATCATTTTGTATCACGTGAATATTTTTAGAGAGTGTATGAGACATAAAAGCACCTTTACTTAATGCCTATACGCTACTTGGGATTGCTTGAATGATTAAATGAAGGATTTTGAATTACTTAGCAGCTAAAAAGTTAAAAATAAAATATGCTAAGTTTAATCATTTAGATGATATGTTAAGAATTTGAAAAATAAGGAATAACTAATTTAACTGAGGGCTGAATGGGATGATCAAAGTCTTACTTATCAAGATTTGAGATATTGTAGAGAAAAAAATGTATAAATTTGATAAAGGCTGTTGAACATTTGCTAGGCAGTTTTGAGTAAAAAGTACATTGTAAATCCTAAATACAGTGACTAAAGTATCCAACTGAAATAGATGGCTTTTCTGAAAAGCCAAAATAGAAAAATAAATGTGGAGCATTTATGAGAACTTTATACCAGTTTCCTTTATCTCATTTTTGTGAGAAAGCTCGCTGGTTGCTCGATCATAAAGAGCTAGATTTTGTCGCACAAAATGTGGTGCCTGGGGTTCACCGGGCTTTTGCACAGTTAAAGACCGGTCAAAATAAACTGCCTATTTTGCGTGATCAGGACAAATGGGTCGCTGATACCACCGAGATTGCGTTATATCTTGATGAGCGTTATCCAGAACATCGACTGTTACGTAATGAAGCACAGCTTCGTAAAGAGGCTTTAGATGTTAATGCGTTAGCCAACGACTTGGGATTGCATGTGCGTCGTTGGGGGTTGGCCCATGCATTGTCCGATAACGATCAATCATTACAGATTATGTTGGGTGAAAAGGGGTATTTACGTAAATTTGAAAAATACACCAAACCTTTAATGAAAACTTTGATGTCGAAAGGTTATGAGTTGAATGCAGAGAAAATAGAGCATTCTAAAGCCGAAATGCAGCGTTTAATTGAAGTATTGAATGAGAAGTTAATTGCTAATCATGGACGTTACTTTGTCGGGGATCGTTTAGGTTTGGCGGATATTGCTGTGTGTTCGATGTTAGCACCTGTGCTAGAAATTAAAGGGACACCTTGGGAAAAAGACCATGAGGAAAGTCTATCTGAAGAATTTAGTGCTTATAAGACCTATTTAACCAATTTACCCTTGGGGCAGTATGTTTTAAGAGTCTATCAAACCGAGCGCAATGCTCGAGTCGACTGGCGCGGCGTTTAAAATAAGCTCAAGACAAATAAGGCAAAGGTGATGTGTGATACAGACAGCCTTTGCCTTTCTTGTATTTTCAATATCATGATTTATAGAAGCTGAATAGAAAGTTTCCCAGTCTATTTATAACTTTGTAAAAGATCATGGCACTCTTTGTCTAGAAAAGCTGATATCTTTCTATTAATCTGAAAATATATGAAAAAAAACTGCAAATAAGCTTTATCTTTCATTTGAAATGCTTAATATGAAATAAACACCTATAAACATAAGTTGTCATGAGAGTTAAATAATGGAATTAGACCGTTTTGATAAGCAAATTTTAGAAATTTTAAGTAATGAAGATATCAATCTAAACGAATTATCAGAGCGTATTAATCTATCGGTCAGTTCAGTACATCGTCGTATTAAGCACCTTATTGATAACGATATTATGACCAAAGTTAAGCGTGATATTAACTATCAAAAGCTCGGTTTTAGTCTACATGTTTTGCTACAAGTATCTTTGAGCAAGCACGATACCGACACTTTTTCCAAGTTTTTAGAAGAGCTAGAAAATATTCCTGAAGTGACCAATGCCTTTTTAGTGACAGGGCAGTCGGCAGACTTTATTGTTGAAGTTGTTGCAAGAGATATGGAAAACTATAGTGATATTTTACTCAAACGCATTGGTAAAATCGAACATGTGGTGGCACTGCACTCAAGCTTTGTGATTAAAGAATATAACGTTTTTAACTGTAGTGGTTTGTTGAGCAAAGTCTAAGTCACGCTGAACTTGTATGAGTCTAATGAGTATTAGGCTTCCTACTTTCAAAAGTTTGCATATTATCAGCGACAATAAGAGCACATGAGCTGTGTATGTTAGAGGTGCTACAGCAGGATGATGTTACTATTCAATTGGTCGTGAAAAACGCTCAGTGGCAAAGTTTTCTGATATTTCGTGATCGTTTGTTGGAAAATCAAAAATTAGTGGCGGCGTGTAACCAATTAAAGCAAGATAGCCAACATTTAAGCATGGATAAATATCGTTGAAAAACAGCAATATTTATTTAAAGGGTATTCAATCAGCCATAAAAAATGCGCTCCCAAAGCTATATTTGAGAACGCATTTTTATAAAGCAGTAGATCAGGCGTCTAATTCTGCCAATACCGCGTCAGAGAATTCAACGTTGGTATATACGTTTTGTACATCATCTAAATCTTCAAGCATATCAATCATTTTCATAATCTTTTTCGCTTGATCGATATCGGTGATTTCAGCTTTAGTTGAAGGGCTCATGACCACTTCAGCATTGTCCGATTTTAAACCCGCTGCAGTCAAAGCATCTTGCACATCACCAAAAGATTCAGGTGTAGTAATGACTAAGATTTCATCTTCATCGACTTCGATATCTTCAGCACCTGCTTCAAGTGCTACGTCCATGATTTGATCTTCTAAAGACACATCTTCAAAAGTGATTTCACCACGTTTTGTGAACAAGAAAGCAACTGAACCGTTTGTGCCTAAGTTACCATCTGTTTTTGAGAAACAGTGACGGACATCCGGTACAGTACGGTTTAAGTTGTCAGTCATGGTTTCTACGATAACTGCAACTCCACCAACACCATAACCTTCGTAGGTAATTTCTTTTAAATCATCGTTATCTTCACCACCGGCACCACGTTGGATTGCACGGTTGATGACATCACGTGTCATATTTACAGAAAGTGCTTTTTCTACAACTGCACGAAGACGTGGGTTGCTTGCAGCATCACCACCGCCAAGCTTTGCAGCAGTTGTTAATTCACGAATAAATTTGGTAAAAAGTTTACCACGGCTAGCATCTTGTTTTGCTTTACGATGCTTAATATTGGCCCACTTGGAATGACCCGCCATGCGAAATATGCTCCTTGTAGATTGGCTTTGTGCCTATCAAATTGTGCAAATTCTACCATAAGCACTTTTTTATGCGAAAGTAGGTGTTTTTCTGAAAATCGCCTGAACAAACAAAAAAAGAATTAAAATTGTTTGAAATAAAGCCAGTTATTTAAAATTTACCCTATGAGGCAGTTCACTTTAAAAATTAACTATTGGGAAACACTCACAGAGACCTAAAAGAATTGGGTTTTCACATTCTTTTAGGTTAATTAAACGACCTTATTGTGCAGCAGTCTTAGGTTCAGGAATCTCAATATCTAAACCAACATGCTCTTTATAAAGTGCTTTAATAAGCGCTAAGTCATGATCTAGATCTGTTGGGTAGATTTTTCCAAAAATACCACCTTGCTTGGTTTTTGAGTTCGCGTACATCAGCACAATAGGCACATTGGCTGCTTTAGCAATATGCCAAAACCCAGTACGAATAGGTTTGCGTACTTCACCTGTTTTGGCACGTGTCGCTTCAGGTGCAATGACTAAATTGAATTTTTCATTTTGGCTAAAGTGTTCAACCATTTGAGACACAATGTCTTTATTTGACTTACGATCGACCGCGATACCACCAATGGCTTCGAGTATGGGCTTCATTGGCCCTTTGAATAATTCTTTTTTAATCAGGGTATGGATTTTCATATCGTAGATTTGAAAAATCGCCAGTGACAAGACAGCATCCAACATAGAAGTATGTTCAAAACCAATAATGACTTGCTTGTCTTCCAAAACGTTTGGTTCTACATGATATTTCCAGCCTGCGAGTTTAAACGCAGACTCACCAATGAATTTTTTTAACATGAGCATAAAAATACAAGTGTTTTTTAAAGAGGCTAATGTCTGCTTGTTTACGGTTTGAGTCAAGTCCTACTTGATTGCACTTGCTACTTTTATGAATGGGTTTGAATCCTAAGTAGTTGAAGAAGTGGAGGGTGAAAATGGAGTATTAAGATGTTTTAAATATAATCAAATAGAAAATAAATATGGTGAAAATGAAAATACCACTATTCATAATCTAAATGACATATTAGACTTTGGTCTAAGACTAAAGTGTGCACTTTCACACTTTAACTTTGGTTTAACAAAGTTCAGGATTGTTAAAATGGCTTATCTTTCGACTTTTTTATGTGCAATCGTTCTCTTTGCTTTAGTTGTTCTATGGTCAATTGTTGAGTTTTTCATTGAGTCACGAAAAAAAGAAAAAGTCGGTATTTAGTTTTTATCCAATTTAATTAAATTTTATTATTCTAGTATTTATAAGTACTTTTGAGTCTTAGTATGTAACTCAAAGATCGTGAAAGACCTGATATGTCAGTTTGATGATCTAAATTTTCCCGATTGTTTGGATAGTGTACAACCATGTATGAAAAAGCTTGTCTTTTGAAAAAATCTTCGCTAGTATTCATTTCGCCTGAACTTGTTGATATATAACAAATTCAGTATATTAGGGCCTATAGCTCAGTTGGTTAGAGCAGCGGACTCATAATCCGTTGGTCCCGTGTTCAAGTCACGGTGGGCCCACCAAATTTTTCAAGGACTTACAGTAACTGTAAGTCCTTTTTAATTTCATGCTGTGGCACATTTGTGCCATAAAGTATGGAACTTACGACTTCAGCATGTCTACTTAAATTTGCTGGAGCTAAGTGTGCATACCTTCTGACCATCTCAGAACTTTGCCAACCACCCATCTCCTGAAGATCATATAAGGGTGTGCCATTTTGCACTAACCAGCTCGCCCAAGTGTGTCTTAGATCATGCCAACGAAAGTTGACTATTCCAGCTCGTTCTAAAGCTTTCCGCCAAGCCCGTGTATTTATATTTGCAATAGGCTTTTTACGGTATGTAAAAACATATTCTGGATGATTCCCAAGCTGAGTTTTAAGTAAATTAACTACATGTTCACTTAACGAAACATGGATATCTTCTTTACCTTTTGCTTGATCACCGTAAATCCATGCCGTTTTTCGCTTTAAATCAACTTGTTGCCAAGTAAGATTTAAAATATTGGCTTGTCTTAGTCCAGTTGAAAGAGCAAATACCGTTATTATTTTCTGATGGGGAGGTAGCTCATCAAGTAAAATCTTAACTTGCTCAGCTGTAATCCATCTAACACGGCGTTTGATTTCTTTATACATCCTTACTTTCGGTGCTTTATCAATCCATTCCCATTCATTACAAGCTCTGTTAAGGATTGCTCGAATTAAGGCAAGGTATCGATTTGCAGTTGCAGCACTCGATTCTCGTTTTTTAATTTCACCTATAGAAATAATTTCATCGCGAGAAATGTCCATTAGGATTTTTCCGCGAAGAAACTGCTGTAACCAAGTTAATTTACTGACATCATCTTGGTGAGTATTTTTATGCTGAGTTTCATCCAACCAACGTATACCAGCTTGATCCCAAGTGTAAGTCGGTCTATCACCTAGCTTTTGTACTCGCCAAAATTCAGCTTTTAATCGATCATGGAATTCTTGCGCTTCGACTTTATTTTCCGTTGCAGTAGTGCGTCTAATTCGCTTACCGCTCGGTGTGGTGAAGTCAACCCACCATATGTTGTTGCGTTTGATAAGTGACATTGTTTTAACTCCATTGATGAAGTCACTTGCAACGCTTGCCTAGGACTAGCATAAAATGAGCGTAAATATTCAGCAAGATCATCTTCAATAAAAACCCATGATTTTGCTGGTTTAGCTGCTGGAATTTGTCCAAGTTTAGCTCTTCTACGTAATTCTTCAGGGTGCATACGAAGGAAATTAGCTGCTTCATTTAGACTAAGCGTTTGCATGTGCTTCACCTTTTTTATAGTTCAAGTTGCTGTTGAGCTACGGCATAATCTAGACTCGTATCTTTTTGTCTTGATCGTCCCATATTCACTTCAATCAGTGTTTCAATTTCTGCTGAACAATAAAAATGGGTTTTTTCTCTGGCACGGCTAGCTGCAACATAACTCCATTCTCGATCCATCATTGCATCTGAAGAGAGTACAAATGCATGGTCTACAGTCATCCCTTGTGCTTTATGCACCGAAATTGCATAGGCATGGTCAATTGCGGTATAAGCTGATTTTATGTTTTCATCATCAGTTAAACTGAATTCAACTATTTTGCTATCTTCTCGTTCAACCTGAAATTGCCAATGACCATCTTGATTGATCTGGATCTTTTTCAGTATCCCAACATCACCATTGATAATCCCCAACCTGCGTTGGTTTTTGCAAAATAGGATTTGATCACCCACTGCAAATTCACGAGAAGTACGTACATCATTGAGAATGGTTTCAACTTCACAATTTGCGCCCAATTGTCCTGATTTATGCATTTTTAAACGTGCAGCTTGATTGAGTCGGTATAAATCATTGCGCGTTCCTGCGAGCATCAAAGCTGATGCGAATGGCTGTTTAATTTTGGCTTGCCACCAGTCCTCAATTAAATTTTCTATAACTTTTTCCTGTGTAGATTGTACGTGCAAACTACCTTGTTTACGCATGGCTGCTAATGCTTGCTCACTTTGACCTGTGGAGAGCTGCATCACAATTTTTCTGTCTTCTAGCATTTTTTGCCTCTGAATATTTTGCAAGGATGCATAGCCAAGATTTTGTGCCAGCAAACGAAAAGCCCCACCTGCATCAATTGGCTGTAGTTGCTGTGAATCACCAATCAAAACAACTTTTGCCTTTACTTGATCTGCATAATCAAGTATTTGTGCTAATTGTCTTGACCCAACCATGCCAGCTTCATCAATCACCAATACGGTTTTACTAGTCAGTTCTGTTTTTTCAGTATTGAGTTGATGAATTAATGAATGCAAAGTTTGCGATGGAATTTGTGTAGATTCTTGCAGGCCCTGAGCTGCTTTTGCTGCAAGAGTTGCACCTCGTACGTCTAAACCTACATTTTCCCACGCTAGATGAGCAACACCGAGCAAGTAGCCTTTTCCTGTGCCGGCCATACCTTGAATGATTTTGACGCCACCAGATTGAGTTGTGATATGTTCTAAAGCCAATTGCTGTTCTCTGGTCAAATTAGCATGTTCAATCAAGAGTGGATCAATAACAATTTGATGCTTCGTTTCATGTTGCCGTTGTTTCGCTTGGTCAAGTAAATGCTTTTCTAAAGTGAGTTGTGCTTGCGTGGTAAAACGTAACTCAGTTTGATCAAGCCCTCGATCCAATTTGTGATTAATCGCTTGTAACTGCACCAATTCCGGATCATGCAATATTTTATCAACATATTGATTCACCCCATTTGCATGTAAATGGCCTTGGCTTGCAACAGCCACCGCATGATAAAGTTGCTGTGGTGTAAAGGTAGACATTTGTTGATGCAATTCGCTAAATATTTCGATTGGATTAAGTAGCGAATGCTCTGTTGATCGAAAATTTTGGCATTGCTGCACTAAATCAGATTGATAGCCCAATTGCATTGCTTCACTTTGCCACTGTGCAAATAGTTGAGAGCGTGAAATTTCACCTGTTTTATTTTCACGAGTAGCAAAGGTAGCAATTTGCATACCTTGCGCACTGGTTACACCATGTTTTTCGGCTTGTTCAAGGATGGCTGTTCTACGTTTAGAAAAGGCATCACATAGGTTTTTCGGTATCCCATTGATGGAAAATGACTTATTCATCTCTGGTTCAATATGAAAACCCAATTGCTGTAATTCGTATGCTAGTTCGGCACGATAAACAGCACCTGTTGCCAACTTCCATCTTGAATCAAAATCAATTGCACACACTGAACCATCTACTCGTAAGCCCAGATTAGCAACAAGGACATGCGTATGTAATTGCGGGTCTTGCATTCGACTGGTGCTGTGTTCATACACAGCAGCAATGACTTGATTGATTGAACCCGACATTTCGCCACGATCACGGCTACTAAATGCGTATTTTTCAAGAAATCTAACCCCAGCTTCAACTGCCTTTTTTTGTGCATTTTGAATTGCTGTTTTGGTCTCAGCATTAGATAGCGCCCATGCGACACTCACACCTTTTGGGGCGGAAAATGTCATGTCCCATCCACCCTTATGCTCAGTTCCAGCATTTGAGGCTAAGGCCTCACCCGTAATCGGGTGATAGCCTTGCAACATTTTTCCAAGTTCTCCCACTTGTACTTCATCGTTGAGGTGCATTGCTGATTGTAGTTGACCGAGCCAATAACCAGCAGGTTCGCCACCCAATTCGTAGTAATCTTCAGTTGCCAAACTCTCATAATACGTTGCAACTTGCGAGCTATTAGAGATGGATTTAAAACTCATCATGACTCGTCTCCACGCTTATCAGACTTTTTAATTAGGCGTTTTTTTCCTGTGTTTACGGCAGCGTGTACAACGTGATCTGACACATCTGCAACAGGGATCTGATTAATCCATTCAGCGAGTTCCACGCCTTCACGGACTTTTTCAAATTTTGTAATTGGCCATGTAAGGCGAAGTACAGCATCCCACCCGGTGACGGTCATCCAACCGTGAATTCCACGCTGTAAAGTAGGTTGAGGCAGTTGAGATATTTCAGAGGGTGCAACCAGACGTTGAGATTGGGTGAGTGGAATTCGTTTGCTGTTTTCATCAAAATCTTCAGTAAAAATCTCACGATCACCGATCAATTTTGATGCAAAATCAGCTCCTGTGCCTGACCCCATACTTAAAATGATTTTGGTTTGCATCATGCTAATAAGTGAGTTCACTTCATGCTGACCGTAATTATCTACAAGTAAGTCAAAATCTTGTATTCCTAGCCAAATACAAAGACCCTTAGATCTACCTAATGCAGCGAGGTTCTTGAGCTGTTCAACATAAGGGACCTGAGCAATTTCATCGAGAATAAAATGGATCCTTCTGGTCGAAGAATCTGTAAATGTTGGTGATAAAATAAACTTACTAAGCACATTTAATATTGAACACACATATGTGTCACTAATGGTTGGAAATGCTTTGCTCACTTGCAGTAATAAAATTGGCTTTTCTCCAGAATCATCTGCAATCCAATTTCTTAAGCTCAGTCCACCACTTGATGAAGGCCAAGCCTTTGCAAATTGTCGTAAAAAAGATAGGTTCGCAGCTAAAGAGAAATCGACACTATCTGATGATTTGCTATCTTCACGAAAAATCTTGAGTCCAATCGGGTAATCTCGTTTGAATGCTTCAATTACCTGTTCACGTGACCACTCTAAATATTCAGCTAAATTTTTCCAGCCCCATTTCGTACCATATTTATGTTGTAAACACACAATAAAACCGATCAAGGCTACACGGCTTGCATCACTAAAAACAGCATTATCACCTTCAATAGCTGGTATTAAGGAATGAGCAAGTAACCCAGCATCCAATTCAGTCTGTATGTCTTGCCCAACATCCCAAACCACACCACGAGTATCCCACGGGGCAAGTATAATTGACTGATTTTCATCAAAAATCTCAGTAAAGTCGCCTTTGTTGTCCAGCAGAATGACCTTTGCGTTAGGTTGCTGTTCTAAAACATCTAATAATGCTGGTTTCAATATCTGAGTTTTACCTGCATTTGGCGCCCCCCAATACACCAACCCTCTAGCTTCTACACCAATAGGCAAACGAAATTGTGGGTGAATTAATAAACCTTTAGGTAAATCAGTTGTTTGCTGTTGTTTGTTTGTTGCTTTAGCTTGCTTTTTTGCATAATTCACTGCATCTGAACCATTGAGCAAAATTGCTCCACGCGCATGATGTTGATCTAAAGGCTTAGCACATAAGTAGCCAAGGTAAATAGAAATTGGTGCAGAGAGAATCAACGGCAAATAGAAATGCCATAGGAACAATGTTTTGTACCCATAAACTTTTAGCAGTGCTGCAATATCTAGCCATGATTTGGTTTCGATACCTAGCGTAGACAATGTGCAACCCCATAAAGCTTTTTTTAATAGAGGCCAATCTACCCAATCGATATCACGTGAGAAAGGGATTTGCACTTGCCAAGAAAGGTATTCAAGTGCAATTGTTGTTGCAACGAAAGTAGCACCAGCAACGGCTACACCTTGTTCAATTTGCCATTCTAATGGTTTGTTTAATGAGTTCATTGTAATTCTCCAACATCAACATCAACATCAAATTCATCAAGTTTGGTAATAATTTGATTTTGGCCTTGGCGTAATAATTTAACTTGAGTTTCAATCGCTACTAGTTTTTCTAAGAGTTGGTCTTTGTGACTCGATTGGCTAGATGCAAGAATACGACGTATCACATCTGCGACAGTCACAGCCTCTTTTTCTGCTTGACGCTCTAGGGCGATTGCGAGAGCTAAAGGCATACGTACTGCAAAAGGTTTAGTTTTCACAAACACCTCCAAGATGTAACTGCGTAACTGTGCTTAAAGCGTTGAATTGGTAAGTTAACTGTGTAAAATGATTACATTTAGAGTTAGTATTTACGGGGATCATCCCTGTAATGGGAGTCAGGTGTATACTTTTCTCTAAAATGTGTCGTGTAACGTACTTGATATTTTTTAACGTCATAGTGAATCCTCATTTTTGGTTCAAAATGATGTTATTTTCTTTTGATAAAGCTTACCTGCAAAAAATCCGGAAAATACTAAGTGGCTGATAAATTAAAGATAAATCAGAAATATTTTGGATATTTTAATCAAAAATTTTATACCTTAGATGCTGAAAGGGCGGGTTGTTTAAAAGAGTTTAAAATTTTCCTTAAACTATTGAAGAATAATAATATTGTAGTTGCTAGCCCTTGCAAGGGTGAGTTTGTCTATGGACAATTAAATATTCTAGTGAAAATTATTGAAATTTTTTCAACTAAATTCCAATTTTATGTTGACCAGTTTTACGAGCTTAAGGAAGACTTAATAAGCTCAAATGTTTCATTGCACTTAGCGGATGCTTTATCAAGTAAACAGGCATGCTACAATTTCTCTCAAATTCTGTATCGTTTATATAAAAAATATGATGCTTACTATTCTGTTGATCTCGAATTAAAAGAGTCACAGAGATTACTTAATAAAACTTTGGGGATTGAAGTAACATCACAAATTGATCTCGATGAATGGAAAATAGCAATTGATTTTCTATATTTTTTTTCTGAAATTCTTTATAATTTGTCAAATGATAAAATCGCTAATGTTTTTATTAATAGTGTTGAAAAAAAACAAATAACTATTTCAGATAAAGATATTTTAAATTGGTGTCCATATTGCTTTAGGAGGACTAGAGGTACAGGTAGTATAGAACAACTATATTGTAAGGTTGAATCTTTAAAGGATATAAATGAATTTTTAGAATCTATGGATACTAATATAGGATTGGAAAATATAGATGAATTAAAAAATTATTTTAATAAAAATTCAGCGGTGAAAAATAATGTTGATGATATAGTTAGAATATTGAATAATGGACTAGAAGTAAATAAAATAAAATATTCAAAGAAATCCTTATTAGTAAAGCATATACTAAATTTACTAGAATATAAACCCAAAAAAAAATTAACTTGTAGAATTCATAATTCTACAGATGATAAAACTTATAGAGCAGCAAAAAATAGAGCTGATAAACTAAGTGTAGAAGATAGAGATTTTATATATCAAATACATTCTGAACGAATTTCTTATGAATTACAAAGACCCCGATATGAAATAGAGTTTGTTACCAATCAACAGTGGAAAAATTTTGGTGATTCTTGGATTAATGCACTTAAAAATTTATTTCCCAATGAAGATTTGTCTCAAATAATAAATTGGAATCAATTTGTAGCTAAATTTCACCTATTGTTCGAGAATTATGAAGAAACTACTACTAACCCAAAGTGGTTAATGGATATTTTTGTAGAAGCTGAAATTTGGTTAAATTTAGAAAAAAATAATCCTAAAATTGATAAAAGAAGAAACCATAAATAATAAAATTCGAAATTTAGTTAATATTAAATAAAAAGAAGACCATTAAATATTGTTAGATTGTTGTTCACAACAATCTAACAATTAAACTTGTTTATATGTTTCTTAAGCCTTTCAAAATTAAGTGAATAATTTCATCTATAAAAGGTGTTTCCATTAATTTAATATATTCTTCCGAAGTTAGACCTGTATTTTTAGATAAAACACTAATATCTAAATCCATTAATTTATCTTTGATTTCATCATAGTTGACGGAATAACCATTAGATTCAAGGACAGTCAATAAATCTGCATACAGCTTATTTTTTGCTATTTGCCAATCTTGTGTTAACGTAGAAACTATCGTTTTATTTCTGATACTTTCACAGATGTCTTTAACAATTCCCCCTAAACCACCAATCAAATAAATAGGCTTAGAATTATCAACAGCTATCAAAAACTCTTCTAATACACCAGGCATTTTTCCTATATAACCCGTAGTTTTACCACCTGCACAAATTCTGATATCTGATTCGTTGATAGATTTCTCTCTCATTAACGTTAAACATCTAGACCAAATATATTTCGCTTCAACATCCTCAGGAATTAAAAAAACTGAGTTATCTACCTTGTGTTGTATATCTTCAGGTATAGAGTACTTAACTTGATTAAGCACTTGGAAATGATTTAACTCCCATTCTTTTGTATTAGGCAGGAAATGTAATGGCCAAGAGAGGTGATTCTGTACTTCAAATTTTTTATCTGGAAGACGATTTTGTAAAATACTAGCTTCTTCTAAAATAAATTCAGTAAATCCATTAGGCCTTAAATCACCACCATATATTAAAGTATTTCCTCTCACGAGAAGATGTCTAGCTAACTCTTGAGATAGTCTCTTTAGCTCATCGGGATGAGTATTTCTGTTTGTAAAATCATTTTGTTCATCTTCTGAAATTGAGATTCCAATCTTTTTATTTAGATTAAGTTCTTCTTCACTGTGCCACAATGGAGTTGAAACTTTAATATTCAAATACTTTGTCCAATCCATTTCTTCAGCGTAGATCGGTGGCTCTGGATAACAAATCGTCAGTTGTTTATCTTGTTCTAGATCTTGTTTCAGTAATATTGCATTCTGAATTTCAGGAGGCCTAGCTAGAATTACAGCATCTTTATCAACCCAAGATCGCATTTGATAATAGTTCAATAATTTATTCGAAAAATTAAAACGAATAGTTTCAATTAATGCTGCAACTAAAATGGTCAAAACCTCATGTCTAGATGGATCTTCCGAAGGGGTTATATGAACACATGGCACATTCGCTGCTGGTGGGAATATTCTGTCTTCATATTCTTTAAGACAATTTACAGCAATGATCGGTCTATTCGTTTTCTTCGCTTCGAGAATTTCTCTCTGGCACCAATAGCGTGATGAATACTCATCAGTAGTAATTGCTATGAGAGTAGATTGATTAATATGACTAATAATTTCCTCATCAAATCGATATCCCGCTGAAATTTCAGAGGCATCAAAGAATTCTTTCATATTTGTAGTATTAATAAACTCTTTTATAGACTTTGCATATACTTCGCCTATACCACCTTTCTTCGCATGACTTAAGAACAGTCGCACTGATGTGCTAGACCCATGTCCGCTAAATTGATGCTCGTTAAAACCATAACGATATAATTCGTGAGATAGATGTAATATAGATAGTAATTTTTTATTTTCTTCCTCAAAATTAAAGGCTCTTATACAATTAAGACTATTTAAGCTGCCTTGTTCAATCGTATGTTTCATGCCATGCTGATCTAATGCAATGGGTACTACATAAGCAGTTTTACTAATTATAATATTGTTAAGAAATGAGCGCCAAAGGACATTACCAAGTGTATTACTGCTTAAACAAATAAAAATTACATTATTTTGTGCTAAATAATTTGGTTGCTTTGGTGGATGATCACAACCACTATAAAAGAACGTAGGGATGTTTAACTCTCTAGAGAAAGGTCTATCAATATCTCTCGTTAGATATGATCTAAAATCACCGCAAACCTCATCAAATGCTTTCTGATCAGACTCATGCCAAATAAAATATGCTGCAAGTGGTGGAGTGATAATACTTGTCAATTGAGGGCTCCATAAATTTTATTAAAAGGTGTCAAGTTAGTGAATTTATTGTATATTCAACAATAACATATGTTACAGATTTAATTTTCTTGTTCTGGCAACTACTATTCAAAAAAATATGAGGTATGCTCTATGGCAAAAAAAAATATCTTTATAAGTCATATACATGAAGATGATGATGGTCTAAAAAAGACAAAAGATCTAATGAAAACTAAAGGGTTTGAAATTAGGGACTTCTCTATAAACTCCAATAAACCGAATAGTGCCAAGGCTGAGGAATACATTAAGTACCAAATTTTAGCTCCACGAATAAAGCAATGTTCAACTCTAATGGTTTATATAACTCCTCAAACTAAAAACAGTCATTGGGTAAATTGGGAAATTGAGTATGCACAAAAATTAGGCTTAAATATTGTAGGTGTTTGGGCTCATGGTCATCAGGGATGCGAAGTACCAGAACAGCTTGAGAATTACGCTAATGCAATCGTCGGTTGGAATAGTAATTGTTTAGTTAACGCAGTTAATGGGGATAGTATTTTTGAAGGATACAATTCACCAAATGTTGCAAGACATCTCTGTGGATAATAAAACATGAAGATTATTTCCTATGTAGTAAGAAGAGATTATGGTTTTGCTCCTAATCCTTTTTTTGATTACTGCACTCTAGCTACCTGCAAACCTGATATTCGAAAAAGTGCTGTTATTGGAGATTGGATAATTGGCACAAGTTCTAAATCAACAGGTAATTCTAATAAGTTAGTCTTTGCAATGAAAGTTACAGAAAAATTAACATTTGATGAGTATTGGGGGGATAAAAGATTTCTTATTAAGAGGCCCATTTTAGAGCGTAGCAGGAAATTTCAGTATGGCGATAATATCTATCATCAGGAAAATTCTGAATGGGTTCAAATAGCATCACATCATTCTAATGAGGATGGAAGCATTAACGAGCTAAATGTTGCTACTGATACGAAGACAGAAAGTATTCTAATTAGCGAACATTTTTATTATTTTGGAGGGAATGCTGTAATAATTCCTGAAAATCTTCGTAAGATTATTAAGGTAGGTCCAGGCCACAAATATGTAAATAGTGATTTACACGATGATTTTTTAATTAATTTTTTAAGTGAGTATGATTTAGGGATAAATGGCTCACCTTTGGAATGGACTAGATTGCATTCACAAAAAACTCCTCAACTTACTTTCCAATTTTAATCTTCAACTATCATTTCATTAAAATTCTTATCATAATAAATACCAAAGAGATAAACGTAAAAATAAGAAGTCCAGTTCTTATGAGTAGTTTCCCTTCTATAGCATGAACTTCTTTCCTAATATCAATTATCTCTTTATGATATTTTTCTTTAAGATCATCAATATCTTTTTTTAATTTGAATGGTGAAAATATATCACCAGTCATGTCGGTAATCTTATCGCTAGAGATAGTAGTAATAGGTTTGTCTTTTTTTACATAATTATTACTTGAATAATCTCCATTAGTAATACCATTTTGATCTAAATCTGCATACCAGATTAAGGCAAAAGGATTTCCTTTTTCTAAGACCACATCACTTGGACCAGCATTATAGACAGAAAAAGTAAGTTTACCTCTCCAGCCTGGATCTACATGGAAGCCTGATACATTTATTAGACCTTTGTATTTATATTTAGCTTTAAAAGAAATAAAGGCAATATTTTGATTTGGAACATGAACTTCTTCTTCTGTGATCAGAAGAGCAAATTGCCCTTTAGGAATTATAAATTGAGGTTCTTCTACTGTAAGTATTCTCTTAACCTTACTATCATTTTCGGAATTAGGGGTGATATAAACTTCAGACCCAATTGTTAAAACTAGAGAAGCACAATCAATTGCTGTATTAGGATGATTTGGAACTAAAATCCTTTTCTCTGTATTTAAACGATTACCACTCCAGAACATTATTTAATATCCTTGTAACCATCTTTATAATTGCCGTAATCGTCAAAGAATTCATGTCGATTTTCAACTTCATACATTCTATCTGAAATAAGAGCATCAATATTTGAAATATCATAAATATAGGCTAGGGTTATGAGAATTTCAAAAATTTCGACTGTATATTTATTAAAATTGGGTCTAAAAGGATGATCTTCGACATGATCCAATGACTCAACACTTTTTAGTATCTGGCTTGCAAGAATACACATATCCATAGCAAGATCTAAGCCATGCTCAACCTTTGCTTTTGTATATCCTTTACGAGATAAATACTCTTGAGCAATACTGTTTCTTAAGTCGTCTAACGATGATAGCTGTAAGTGGGCCGCGGCTAAATGGTTACTTAAACGATAAGTAAAAATGTTTGCATAAGAAAAGTTAATTATTAAAGAATCAAGCACATATTTACGAACTTTTACTAAATCTTGAGGATCTCGAATTTGTTCTAATATTTGCCCACTGTATTTACCTATATGAGCAGCCATATGCTTTACTTTACCTTGAGTACTTAAAACCCAAACGTCTTTATGATAGCGATCATCATGAGCTATTTGTTTTGTTTCAAGTTTTTTAAGGATTTGTTTAACAGACATAGACGAAGAACCAGATTTACTCATAGCACATTCTATAAGATAACATAATTTTTGAAAACGACATTTTTTTTCATTGTAATCTGAAAATTCTGCATGTTTTTCAAATAGATAGACGGCTAGGTAGGGAAAGCCTTTCGATAATAAAATAACAGATACGATGAAAAAAAATGCGTAAATCCAAATACTTGATAGTGGTTCATAAAGATAATTAAAGTTGATAAATAATAATGTAATGATCCCAATAATAAGTGGTGAACCCATTCCCTTGAAAACTACTTCACACTTAGGTTTGATAATTTTTAAATAATTATTTCCTTCAATATCAGGTACTTTAACAAAATCACTTGAGAAACTTAAGAGATAGATAATGTAGTTAATATTCGGAATTTCATGTTTAAGAGCAAACGCTATGAAGCGACCGCTAATATTGGGCTTTTTGGATATTTTTTGTGCAAAAAGTTCTCTATTCTGAATATTTTGGTTTAATGAGGATTTAGTAAATTTAGTTCTAAATTCCTTTATCAATTTTTCTTGCTCCAAGATTTGATCTGTAGAAGCATTATTAGAATAGCGCTTATAAATAAGTTGTAAGGTGAAAATTAGATAGCATAATACTGGTGATATAAGCAGATAATTTTTTAAAAAATTTAAAGATTCCTCAAAATTCATTGATAGCTATATCCAATTTAGTGTAATGATTTAAAAAAGTACAATTTTACATTGAAATATTTGATTTATAAATAGTTTATATCTGAAATTTTGAGCTGACATATAATAGAAAAAACGAAATTTCGAGGAGTTAATTTGTAAAATGATGACAGATATGCATATAAAAACTGTTGTACAATAACTTTAAAGCATTACATAATTGATCTATTTTTTATTTATGTAATTGATTTATCAAAGTATTTTAGTTGAGTTGTAAGTAGTGATTTATAAAAAACAGCAAGTAAATTCCTCTCATCAAGGTAACACTAATTATCTTCATTATCTAAAATCATTTGATCTGTCAGTAGCCTATGAAACTTATTGGAACTTTGCTTGTAAAAGGCAAGATATTTATTTTAGTAGATTAAATCAGGAAGAGAGGCCATGGACACAGGATCCAGTACTTCATGTTCACAAATTCACAAATGCTTACCGTGCATCAGACCGCGTAAGTCAATACTTAATTAAAAATGTGATTTATAGAGATGATCTCCCTAATTCTGCTGAAGAAATTTTCTTTCGTATTATGCTTTTTAAATTATTCAATAAAATAGAAACTTGGGAGTTACTTGAACAAAGCTTCGGATCGATTAGTTTTAAAGATTATAGCTTTGATGCTTATGATAAAGTCTTACAAAAAGCTATGGAACGTAAGTTTAGGATTTATTCAGCAGCTTATATTATACCACCTGCTAGTTCTTTTGGATTTGATCGGAAACATCAAAATCACCTGCAATTATTGCAGAAAATGATGAGTGATAATTTAGTTGGTAAGCTAGCTAAAACTAATAAAATGAAGCAAGCGTTTGAGCTAATTAAATCTTATCCAACAATGGGTGATTTTTTAGCATATCAGTTTGTGACTGATATAAATTATAGTGAGATAACAAATTTTTCAGAGATGGAGTTTGTTGTGCCGGGTCCTGGAGCTCGTGATGGTTTACGAAAATGTTTTAAAGATAACAAAAAATTTAATGAACAAGAATTAATACAATTAATGGCAGATCACCAAGAAGAAGAGTTTAGTAGATTGGGATTAAGTTTTAAATCTCTATGGGGGAGACCATTGCAATTGATTGATTGCCAAAATTTATTTTGTGAAGTTGATAAATATTCTAGAGTTGCTCATCCGGAGATCATGGGTGTATCTGGTAGAACACGTATTAAGCAAAAGTATAATTATACAGGTGAGATTGAACAACCCTGGTTTCCACCTAAATGGAATATTAATGAAAAAATAGCTCAGTCATTCACTTTGTAGATTTCTAGATAGTTGCCTCTGATCTTTAATTAAATTAGAAGGCGATTATTTAGATATGAAACACATTCAACAACTAAATTTTAATGTGTCATTATTGTGTCAATTCGTATGTAGAATGAGGTTTAGTTACATTGATTTTATACTTAAAAAATAAGGGCAAGCGTTATAAGTGATTGATTAATTGTAAATGTTTTTTTGAAAATACGGACTCATAATCCGTTGGTCCCGTGTTCAAGTCACGGTGGGCCCACCATATATATCAACCACTTAGGTGTATTAATCCTAAGTGGTTTTTTTATAGTTAATTTCTTGTAAGCACTATGTAAGCAATTAAAAAATCAAAAAGCTTACATACTTATAATGTTGTCTTGTTATTGAATTTCATTTTGAAGGTTTTAATTCTGACTTATGACCATCTGAATCAATCTCATATTTCCTAAATGTCTTTTTAATATAGAGATTGGCTAAGGCAAGTTGGTCTCTATGAGGGCTTATTTGGTGAATCCGTTACTCATTTTTTTTCTCGTTCATAATTGGCGGGCTTGTAATATTAGTTTTCTGGAAAATATTATTAAAAGATATTTACTATAAGATCTGTAGGTCTATAAGAGGCAAAGAGACAGAGGCTGAAATTGTTTATTACTTAGATTCTTTTATTAAAGTTCAATATCAACCGCTATTTTTTATGCAGTTGCGTCTCAACATCGATGGAAATGAAATTCTCACGGAGAAATTTAAAGTTATCATGAGAAAAAGTGATACTGCAAAATATGCTGTTGGAAAAAGCGTAAAAATCAAATACGACCCTAAAAATATTGAAAATGTCATAATACTAAATGTAATTGAAGATCTATAAATAACTCATGTCTAAAACTTTAGTGACTATTCATCATTTAAAATTTCAAGTTATCAAGCCGTGCTGATAAGTTGAATGAAGCTTTATGCAAGCTATTGCATAAAGCTTCGTTACTATTAATTATAAGTGATTGAATATTATATGGAATTTAGGAGTCAATAGATTGAGCTTTATCTGGTAAGGCTCGCCAAACAAAGACAGAGAGAATTAAAAACATCACACCTGAAATAGTGAGCACTTTACTATGTGAATGAATAAAAGCGTCTGAAGCTGCTTGTTTAAGCTCTTGCATCAACGTTGGGTCCAAATGTCGAAGCAGTGAGATTGCCTCACCTATTGAAGAGCTTGCTTCAGTAAGCATGTTTGAAGGTAGGGTATCTGGTAAAACAATGGATTGTGCATAGAATAGTGAAAGTAACAATCCAAAAATAGCAACTCCCAAACCAGCCCCGAGCTCATAAGCCATACCCTCAATTGCTCCAGCTGCGGTTGCTTTCTCAGGGGAAACGGCTGACATAATGGCTGCTGTAGAAGACAATAATGCAATTTCAACACTGATACCCATCAACACCATCCATACCCAAGCTTGAATATAATGTGTACCAAAATCGGTCATGGCTAAACCAAAAAAACATACAGCACACATCAACATGCCTACTGTCGCTACAGGACGCAAACCGTAATGATTCATCAGAACACTGGTGAAAGGCCCGCCAATACTGATAGCAATCATAAACGGTAAAATAAAGAGACCCGCTTCAAGCGGTGTATAGCCATACACAAACTGTAATTCTTGAGAAAGCAATAATTCAAAACCTACCAGTGCAATCATGGCGACCATTGCCATCACAATACTGGTTGAGATGACAGGATTCTTAAATAAGCTAAAGTCAATCATCGGTTGAACTGCACGGAGTTGATGCCGAACGAAGCCTACAAATAAGCATAATCCAACAGCAAAAACCAACACTATCCAAAAATTAAAAGCGTAGATCGAGGTTTTAATCGAATAGATCAGCATTAAAATCGCGATCACTAAGATCAGTGCTTGTAACAGGTTCAAAGGCTGTTTGGTTTGAACTGCTTGTTTAGGGACCAGCCATATTGTCAATATGAGTACAAGAATAATAATAGGAACATTAATGAAGAATACCGCACCCCATGAAAAGTGTTCCAATATAAAGCCACCTAAAAGTGGACCAAAAGCAGCACCACCACCGCTAACGGTTCCCCAAACTCCTAAAGCATAATTTCGCTGTTTTTCATCTAAGAAGGTGTTTCGAACACCAGCCAAAGTTGCCGGTAAAATCATGGCTGCCCCGACACCTAAAAAGGCTCTGGCTGCAATCAACATATAAGCTGAATTGGCAAAAGCGGCCATCAATGAAGCCACACCAAAAATACTTGCGCCAATTAACATCAGGCGCTTAAAGCCAATGCGATCTCCCAACGCGCCCATTGGAAGAATTAGCCCAGCCATAATCAGCGAATAAATATCAATGACCCATAACATTTCATTGGCTGACAAAGAGAGGGTTGAACTCAATGTCGGGATTGCAACGTGGAGTACTGTTGCATCAATTGAAACAGGTAAATAAATGAGTACGATGATTGCCAAAATCACCCATTTGCGGGACATAAAACACCTAATTAAAGTTGGACACTTGTTCAAGTCTGCTTATTATATCCATACTTGAACAAGTGTCCAACTTTGTTTAATATCTGTTTTGTAAAATCTGTTGAATACTAATGCAATGAACTATTTAAACCGTGAACAGCGTCGTACGATGATTTTAGATGCAGCAAAACGCGTGGCACTACTAGAAGGTCTTAATGGTTTAACTGTGCGTAGGATTGCCGCTGAAGCCCAAGTTTCGACTGGACAGGTGCATCATCATTTTCAATCAAGCTCACACTTGAAAGCTGAAGTATTTATTGAGTTGATGAATCAGCTGGATCAAGTGGAAGATCAAATCACAACCAATAGTAGTCTTGAACGCCTATTTTTATTGCTAGGTATTGAAAATATTGAACTAACACAACCTTATTTACGTTTATGGAATGAGGCTGAGATTTTAATTGATCAGGATCAGGAAATTAAAAAAGCTTATAACGTAACAATGGAACAATGGCATAATTCTTTAGTGGCTACCATTGATCAGGGGATTACTCAGCAAGAATTTAAAGTTCCTACAGCAAGTTCAAGTCAAGACATTGCATGGCGTTTGATTGCTTTTGTTTGCGGTTTAGAGGGGATCTATCAACTCGGCTTAAAGGGCCTAGATCAGCATTCTTTTAAGCACCATGTTGAAATAGTACTTAAAATGGAACTGTTTCAATACCAGTAAGTTCCAGCGCGATGTTTAATTGTTTAAGACATTCGGTCTTCGTACACCATGAGCTTTTGTTTAATCAACATTAGTCCAGCACGTGGGAGAATCTGTACCTCGTGCTTTGTCGAGAGAGTCATACCTGCTAAATCATCTAATTCTTATCTCTATTTTTAGTATCGAGCTCTAAGATAGTTTGAAAATAAAAAGTCACGGGACGTTCAGTGGTGACTTACTGTTGCTCAAATTCGGTGAACTGCTGGATACTTTAAAGTGCAGCATGAATTAATAAATTTTTTCTACAAAGCATTCATTTCAAATGTAACCATATAAGTATTTAAATAAGCGATTTTTATAGTAAAAGTAATTGATTTTAAATAATTTATATGTAAAAGACTTTAAGCAGTTTGGATCGCCTAGCTATATAGAGATGTCGTAAAATGCTAAGTGAATGTCGCCTTATGTAAAGTGTTGCTCTATTGAGTATTGTAGTTTTGATGTGTGATTAATCACTGAATAAAAATATAGCATGGATAGAAAAATGACGTCGAATAAAGCAATACGATTCTATGGATCGGGTGTTCCTGAAGTAATGCGTTACGAAGATATAGAAGTAGGAAAGCCAGCCGCAGGGCAAGTTCTTCTACGTCATGTGGCAGTAGGGCTAAATTATGCTGACACTTATTTCCGTGACGGTACATACCAAATTCCACTGCCAAATGGCATGGGCGTAGAGGCTTCTGGTGTGATTGAGGCCGTAGGTGAGGGTGTTACCGACTTTCAAGTGGGCGACCGTGTCACTTATACCGGCTTTTTAAATACCTTGGGTGCTTACAGCACATCACGATTAATTGACGCAAATGTTCTGATCAAACTTCCTGAAGGTATCTCATGTGAAACTGCAGCTGCCATGACCATGCGTGGTTTGACGTCTGCCTATCTCATGCGTCGTATTTATGATTTTAAAAAGGGTGACACGATTTTATTACATGCCGCGGCAGGTGGTGTGGGCTTAATCGTTTCACAGTGGGCGAAGTTGCTGGGTTTAACCGTGATTGGTACAACGTCATCTGACGAAAAAGCGGCGATTGCAAAAGCTTATGGTTGTGACCATGTCATTAACTATAGCCATGAAAATGTAGCAGAGCGTGTGCGCGAATTAACGAATGGCATCGGTGTCAATGTGGTCTTTGATAGTGTGGGTAAAGATACCTTTATGTTGTCATTAGATTCATTAAAGCGTCGCGGTTTAATGGTATGCGTGGGTACTGCATCAGGGCCGATTCCAGATTTTAATCCAGTGCTGCTTGCTATGAAAGGCTCGCTTTATATCACGCGCCCTGCACTGGCAGATTACATTGCTGACCCTGCTGAAAAGCAAGCTTTGGCCAATGAGCTGTTTGACCATGTCGCAAGTGGTCGAATCAAAATTGAAATTAATCAACGTTATGAACTTAAAGATGCCGTGCAAGCACATCGTGATTTAGAGGCACGTAAAACAACGGGTTCATCTATTTTCGTTATTTAAGTTTGTTATTAGAAAGGATTTCTTATGCAAATTGAACAATTAAGCTGCAATATTGGTGCAGAGCTCAGCGGCATAAATTTGGCAGATGCGATTCACGATCAAGATTTATTTAGTGAAATTCGCTCTAACCTTCTTAAGCATCGAGTGTTGTTTTTTCGAGATCAAGATTTAACTCGTGCTGAACATGTGGCATTTGCAGAGCGTTTTGGGCAATTGGAAGATCATCCAGCTGTCGGTAGTCATCCAGATCATCCGGGTTTGGTGCAAATTTATAAAAGCCCAGATAGTCCGATCGATCGTTATGAAAATGCGTGGCATAGCGATGCCAGCTGGCGTGAAATTCCGCCAATGGGTTGTGTATTACGTTGTGTAGAAGCACCACAGGTCGGTGGAGACACCATGTGGACCAATATGATTTTGGCTTATGAAAACTTACCTGAAGAGATCAAAGCTAAAATTGATGGTTTGCGTGCACGTCATAGTATCGAAGCGAGCTTTGGTGCAGCAATGCCAATTGAAAAGCGTTTAGCATTGAAAGCGCAGTTCCCCGATGCCGAACATCCAGTGGTACGGACTCACCCAGAAACAGGCGAAAAAATCCTGTATGTGAATGCATTTACCACGCATTTTACCAACTACCACACCAAAGAGCGCGTTCGTTTTGGGCAAGATGCCAATCCAGGCGCAGCAGATTTACTACGCTACCTCATTTCACAAGCTTCAATTCCAGAATACCAAGTTCGTTGGCGCTGGAAGCCAAACAGTATTGCCATTTGGGATAACCGTAGCACACAGCATTATGCTGTGATGGACTATCCTGCATGCCACCGAAAAATGGAACGTGCGGGCATTATTGGCGACCAGACTTACTAAGTCTGAACATTAAAATACTTAACTAAATTCACAATTTGAACACTAATAAAGGGAGATGCACATGCAATTCTTTGACGATTCTTTGCACCCAGAAAACATGGATAAAGTGGTGATTACGGTTGCGCCTTACGGCCCAGAGTGGATGCCAGAAGATTTTCCAGAAGACATCCCTGTTACGATGGACGAGCAAATTCAAAAAGCAGTGGAGTGCTATGAAGCAGGGGCAACCGTACTTCACTTGCATGTACGTGAGCTGGATGGCAAAGGCTCAAAGCGCTTATCTAAGTTCAATGAGCTAATCGCAGGCGTGCGTGAAGCGGTACCTGACATGATTATTCAGGTCGGTGGCTCAATTTCATTTGCACCTGAAAGCGAAGGTGAAGCTGCGCTTTGGCTCAGTGATGATACCCGTCATATGTTGGCAGAACTGACCCCGAAACCTGATCAGGTTACGGTTGCAGTGAACACCACGCAAATGAATATTATGGAGCTGTTGTACCCAGAGTACTTAAAAGGCACGTCACTTGAGCATCCTGCAATTCAAGAAGCTTATGCAGAAATGACTGTACCTGCGGGACCTGCATGGTTGACCGAACACTTAAAGCGTCTGACTCAAAATGGGATTCAGCCACACTTTCAGCTAACTGGTATGCATGGTCTTGAAACCTTAGAACGTATGGTGCGTAAAGGCTTATACATGGGGCCATTGAACCTGACATGGATTGGCATTGGTGGTGGTTTTGATGGTCCAAATCCATTTAACTTCTTTAACTTTATTCACCGTGTTCCAGACGGCTGCACCTTAACCTCAGAGTCATTACTGAAAAATGTACTGCCGTTCAACACCATGTCTATGGCAATGGGCTTGCATGCACGTGTGGGGAATGAAGATACGATTATTGATCACCGTGGACAGCGTTTTAGTTCTGTGCAGCAAATTCAACAAACTGTTCGGATTGCCCATGAATTGGGTCGTGAAGTGGCGACTGGTAAAGAAGCGCGTGAGATCTACCGCATTGGTGTGCAGTACAACAGTATTGAAGAAACCTTGCTGGCCAATGGTATGGCACCGAACCGTAAAGCAGGTCAAAAAGGTGTTCCGCAACGTATTCATGAAGTTGCATCTGAGCAAAACTCATATGAAATGAATCGTAAAGTCGGTTAACAAGTCACGATTAAAACAAGTAAATGAACATAAGCCGAGTCAAATGGAATGTTGACTCGGACTTAGTTAAAAAGATGATTGTGCTGCGGATCAAGTGCAATTTTTATGAAGAATGAGAATTAGAACGTATAAGAAACACAAGGAGGTCGTATGGGCGCGCATCAATATGCCAGTTCTACAGATGGTTTAGATACATCGATTGATGTACCACGTAAGTATGCGTGGTTGGTTTTTGCTTTAACTTTTGGCTTGCTCATTTCTGACTATATGTCACGCCAAGTGCTCAATGCGGTCTTTCCTTTGATCAAAAGTGAATGGACGCTCAGCGATAGTCAGCTGGGTTTACTCAGTGGCATTGTGGCTTTAATGGTCGGCTTATTGACGTTGCCTTTATCCATTTTGGCAGATCGATTTGGCAAGGTGAAAAGCTTAACACTCATGGCCGTGCTTTGGAGTTTGGCCACTTTAGGTTGCTCTGTCGCGGAAAACTATGAACAAATGTTCATAGCGCGTTTTATGGTCGGTGTGGGTGAAGCAGCGTATGGCAGTGTTGGTATTGCTGTCGTGGTTGCGGTTTTCCCTCGCGATATGCGTGCTACTTTAGCCAGTGCTTTTATGGCGGGTGGCGTGTTCGGCTCATTTCTAGGCATGGCGCTGGGTGGTGTGATGGCCGAGCATTTCGGTTGGCGCTGGGCATTTGCAGGCATGGCCGTATTTGGGCTGATTCTGGCCTTTTTATATCCAGTCATTGTGAAAGAAACAAAAATTGGCAAGACTTGCCGCCAACTTCGCGCAGAACAAAAACACGATAAATTGACCAACCCATTACGTTCTATTTATTCCAGCCGCTCAGTCATTGCGACTTATATTGGCAGTGGTTTGCAGTTGTTTGTGGGTGGCACGGTGATCGTTTGGTTCCCGAGTTATCTCAACCGTTACTACGGTATGAGCACCGATAAAGCTGGGTTAATTGCAGCCATTATCGTACTCAGTAGCGCAGTGGGCACCATTCTCTGCGGTATGTTATGTGACCGCTTAGGTCGAGATCGTCCCGTTCGCAAAGTAACTTTAGCCATCGCATTTTGCTTGATCGGCTGTGTGTTGTTATCCATTGCATTTGCAATGCCTGCGGGTAATGCACAGTTACTCATGATCTGCCTTGGGATGTTCATTGCACTTGGCACCAATGGTCCATCGAGCGCCATGGTCGCAAACCTCACACATAACTCGGTTCATAGTACCGCTTTTGCGACATTAACCTTAGCCAACAATTTCCTAGGTCTAGCTTTGGGGCCTTTAGTGGTCGGCAAAGTTTCAGATCTGATTGGACTACATAGTGCATTTCAACTGATGCCGCTGATGAGCATTGCAGCTGCGGCGGTATTTTTCTACGCAAAACAACATTATGTACGCGATGTTGCCCGTTTTAATGCGCAGGCAATACCGCTAAATATTCAACACAACCCAGCATTAGATACGGATGATAAGTGATGACTCGTGAAATCAATATTGAAGTTTTTTTTGATTTTATTTGCCCGTGGTGCATGATCGGGAAACGTCAGTTACAGGTCGCAATAGAAAAATTACGATATAGCCATCCCGACGTCATTGTGAAACATCAGTGGAAGGGGGTGCAGCTTTTGCCACATATTCCTGTGGATGGCATTCCTTTTAATGCATTTTACTTACAAAGACTGGGCAGTATGACTGCTGTCCGCATGCGCCAAGCACAAGTTCGTGAGGCGGCTAAAGCGGTTTCAATTGATCTCGACTTTGACCGTATTCCACGTATGCCAAATACAGCCAAAGCACATAGTTTTTATGCAAATGCAAACAAAATATGTGATGCAGCCCAGAGTGATCGACTGCTCGAAGGGCTATATTCAGCCTATTTTCATCATTCAGAAAATATTAGTGACACTGAGGTGTTGCGTAAAATTGCCACGTATTGCGGTTTTTCTGAAGAGCTGATTGATGCACTTTTACAGAAACCGCATATGCCATTTTTTAATGGTGATACGGGAGGGAAAGGCGTGCCGTATTTTGTTTTTGATCGTAGCTTTGCCATGGTCGGTGTCCGTCCTGCGGATGAACTTTATCAAGCCATGCTCGATGCTCTGGTCGAACGGAGAGAAATAGCATGACTACACATTTTGAAGTCCCTCAAACCAAAGTCCCTGCTTTAGGTGAACGCTGCTTCTTGCAAGTTGGTGATAAGACATTGGCTTTGTTTAACGTTGCGCATCAGCTATATGCGATTGATGATAGTTGCCCGCACCAAGGTGCATCCTTATGTGGTGGCAAGTTAGAAGGAAAAGTCATCCAATGTTGTGCGCACGGGCTGCGTTTTGACTTAGCCAGTGGCTACCTACTCAATTCCACGAAACTCCGTGTTGCGTCTTATCCTGTACAGAAGGTTGGTGATCAGGTGTTGATCATGCTAGATAGTGGAGAACAACATGAATAGTTCAAGCCAATTCAGCCTCAGTTATGCAGATAATATTCGTCAAAAAGTCCAAGCCTTGGCACCTGGTTTTAGTATCAGCTTGGTGGCAGCAGCAGCAGCAAGTTTTTTATCGGAACACTATGGTGCTCCTGTTATGCTGTTTGCCTTATTACTGGGTATGGGGCTGAGTTTTTTGTCGGTTGAAGGCCGTTGTAAAGCAGGCATTGAGTTCACCGCACGAACGGTGATGCGTATCGGCATTGCACTGCTCGGAATGCGGATCACTTTAGCGCAAATCACCGCATTGGGTTGGCAACCTATTGCACTCGTGATTACCTTAATTATTGTCACGATTTCAGTTTCAATTATCGTTGCAAAGTTAATAGGCTTTCAAAAACTGTTTGGTATGTTGACAGGCGGTGCAACGGCCATTTGTGGTGCTTCAGCAGCACTGGCTTTATCGGTTGCTTTACCGAACCATCCACAAAAAGAAAAGGCGACATTATTTACGGTGATTGGCGTTTCAGCGCTGTCGACCATAGCCATGATTGTGTATCCGATGATTGCAGAATGGATGGCTTTGTCACCAACCGAAGCAGGGGTATTCTTGGGCGCAACCATTCATGATGTTGCTCAGGTGGTCGGTGCGGGCTATAGCATGTCGACTGAAACTGGTGATACCGCAACGGTGGTCAAACTCATGCGCGTGGCGATGTTATTGCCTGTGATTATTTGCGCAGCCATGATTACACGTATGCAAGGCGTAGAGTCTACGGGGCCACGTCCGCCATTATTGCCATGGTTTGCTGTTGGATTTTTAATTTTGGCCTGTGTAAACAGTACAGGCTGGGTGCCTGTGGTGGTTCAAGGTGGTATGAATGAGCTATCGCGCTGGTGTTTGATTATTTCCATCAGTGCGTTGGGCATGAAAACACAGTTTAAAGAACTTGCTACGGTTGGTATCAAACCGATCTTATTGATGGTAGGCGAGAGTATTTTCCTTGTGGTCTTGGTACTTTTACTGATGCATTGGATGTTCTAATGATGTTACAACATTGAGCTACTCAGTAACTTATTTGCCAGTCAGTGATTGAAGCGCACTGATTGGCAAAATGCTATGTATTACACGGACTTTTAAATGATTAAAGCTGATTCATTCAAATAAAATGAATCAGCTTTATTTTGAAGTAGATCTATTTCACGCGATTATTAATGAGTAGCGGTCTTATGGTCATTTCTCCAAGCTAGGGGTGAAACGCCAAACTGACCAATAAACCAACGGGTGAAAGAACTTGGCATAGAATAGCCCAAAATGTCTGAGACTTGTCCCAAAGAGTAGTTCATATTTTGCAGATAGCGGAAGACCAAAGCCCGACGCACATCGTTGGTTAAAATACTAAAACTGGTTTGAGACGCCTCTAATCTGCGCTGTAAGGTCCGGACATTGATTCCATGTAAATGTGCCACTTGATCTATCGTGGCACGTCCCATAGGTAAAAGGAGATAAATACTTTTTCGAATATCGAAAATAATGGAGGATTCATTTTCATTTTGCAGCAAATCAATATCAAGATAGCGCTTCGCATGATCTGCCATGGCGGTGTTGGCTTGTGGGTTGGCTTTATCTAGCTCTGCTACAGTACAAACAATGCCATTAAATTCGCTACCGAACTCTAAAGAACAACCAAAAACTCGTTGGTGAATAGCCAAGTTTTGTGGTGCACTATGGGTGAAATGTACACCCAGAGGACGCCACTTTTGTGAAAGTAACATGGCACAAAAACGATGAGTCACACCCAAAGCCAATTCGATGGCTTGGCGGCTGTATTCGGTTGATGCGCCAACAACTTCCAAATGAATAATCACCGTATTCCCAGCTTCTTCAATATACATCTCAAGCGCATTGTTAATAAAGTTTCTATACATAACAATGGTTTGTAGTGCATCTCGCAAAGTGTGCTGATAACTTAACAGTAGACTCAATTCACCAAAGTCGGCAATTTGGCGTTGTTCCGCCATAAGCAGTCCGAATACTTCGCAGCCGCTTATTTCAGCAGATTGTTCTAACAGCGCGATGGCTTTGTCGACAGGGATACGTTGTTTCGGGTCATTGAGCTGCGCAGGATTAAGTCCTGCATTAGAAAGCAAATAATAAGGATTGAAATTGAATTGTTGGCTAACATTCAAATAATTTTTGAGTACAGCCGTATGGGCAAGTGGAATCACTTTAAGCTCCCTATTTTTACTTCAGTCGTCCTGACTGAACTTATTTTAAGCAATATCCAGTACTATAAAAGTATCAGTTTCTGTACTTAAGTTGTGCGGATTTTTGATTAAAATAGCCTTTATTTTATCAAGAAACTGTTCAGATTTAAAAATGACTAATTCCTATACCGAATAAGAATTAGCCTTTAAATAAAATGCGATAGCTAGAGTCTCAAACGAGAGCATTTTCAGAGATTGATTTGGGTGGGCAAAATGACCTGCCTGAGATGATCAAAATCTGAATGCGATGTTTCATTTGAGAGGTTCAGTATTTTCTACCACTTAGAAACGATAGCCAACCCCGACATAAGTCACTAATGGGTCGAGATCAATCTTGGTGGTGGACTTAATTAATTGTCGGCCTGTAGAGGTGTCGGTGACAGTCACAGTTGCGACGTTATTAAAGTTAGGCATATAGCTGAGTGAACCTGTACTAAACCAACGGTCGGTAAAGTCATAAGTAAAACCTGCGGTCAGCACAGGTGCAAAGGCATCACTGGTTTTGACCTTCACCTCAGGAGTAGCCGTAGAGCTACCTTTGCCGCCATGTAGTGCTTCACCAGCGCGGTCATTCAAAATATTATCAATCATGTAGCCCGCTTGGATGAGATCTTCTTCGACACCACCGTTGAGCTTTAATTTATTGAAATGTCCATACACCACACCCGCGCCTACAAATGGGCGGAACTTATTTTTACCCGAAGTGCCGAAGTGGTATTTTGCAGTTACTGCTGGTGTCCACGCAGTCACTTCAGCCACCGTGCCATGCGCACCAAGGTCTGTAATTAAAGTGTCTTTGAGCAGTTCTAAACCATCAAAATAGGTAGGTGGTGTATGTGCAGGTAGGTGAGATGAATTCGACGTAGATAAAGCCGTTGCGCGAATTTCACCCACACCTTTGACATCGACTTTAGGAGGAATACCACCCACCAACTCTAAAGAGACATTGTCATTAACAAAATAGCTTAAAGTTAGACCTAGTGTGTCAGTATCATCAATTTCCATTCCACCGTCGGCAGTATAGTCCGAAATGCCCGTGATATCAGCTCTGGCACCATTCATAAAATTGTCAGGTACTTTATAATTTGGATCTTTCTGACTATTTCGGACAAAGGCATCAAACATGATTTTGCCCATGCCTGTCAGCTCTTTGCTGTTGATTGCATATTTGCCCAGATCGGCTCCATATAAAGATCCAACACCATAACTACCGCCTTCTTCAACTGCGGTTGTGACATGGGTGGAGTTCGCCTTCCCCTGAGGCATAACATGCATCCAACCTGCACTGACTGCCCAGCGTTTAAAGTTTGTAGAATCCGCATAAGCAAAATTTACTGACAATAGGCATGCAAAAGGCACGACTATTTTACAGATTTGACTCATTTTAATTTCCTTTTCATTTGCTATTTTTTTTATGGTTTCAGCGGATCCTTTCTGAAACGCAAGCGTATTATTGAGTCAGTTATTTTTTTAAGCAATCGGCAAAATTTGAAGAAAAACATGAAATGTGTTGCATAAATTAAACTACATAATTCACTAATTTTATTAAAATCAAATATTTAAATTGTTTATAGAGTGCATTCTAAAATGTTATAGATTTGATGATTTGTCATCAAATGAAAAGCGAATGTCGTCCTATGTATATCGAATTGGCGACCATCCCTCTATGTTGGATACAACAATGCGCCGCATTGATTAAAAAGCAGCAGGCTTAAATAGGTGTATCCATGGAAAAAATATTTACACAGGCAACGGTCCTCATTATTCCGGGTTTGCGTGATCACGTTGCTGCACATTGGCAAACATTACTTGAGTCGAAACTCGTAAAAGTTCGTGCTGTCCCGCCAGCAGAAACAGACAAGTTGAATTGCGCAAACCGCGTCGTACGCATTGAAGCCGAGCTAAAAAAAATCGAAGGGCCGGTTATTTTGGTGGCGCATAGCGCAGGTGTGTTGATGACTGTACATTGGGCTGCGTTGCATCAGCATGATATTCAAGGGGCGTTGCTTGTTACACCACCAGACTTGGCGGAAAGCTGGCCTGAGCATTATCCAAGTCCTGAGATTCTTAAAAATGAAGGCTGGAGTCCATTACCGAATCAAAAACTGCCATTTCCAAGCATCGTGGTGGCGAGTACCAACGACCATTTAGCACAATATCAAGCCGTTGAGGCAATGGCAGAGACATGGGGCAGTCAGTTGGTCAATGCTGGTGCTGTAGGTCATTTGAACCCAGCAGCAGGTTTTGGCGATTGGCCTCAGGCGGAACAATTGATCTTGCAGTTGGATGCTTTGTCTATTGAGCAAGTTTCATAATCGAGAGACAGACTTCACCTTTGAGTTTCAATCTCGAAAACTCAATCCATGCAAATGACCTAAAGACTAATTTGCATGACCAAAAGACAAATTTGAACATTTTAAAACAGTTAATTTAAATCCCGAGCCAAAGGATGGCTTTACAGAATAAATAGAGATATGGAGAGAAGATGTTGAATTTAGTGAAACGTTATTTGTGGCATATGAAGGTGTAATCGCCAGTAATTTTTAGCGTTTGTATGGAAATAAAACACAGTATTTAAAAATAAATCATATCGATATGGAGATGATATGGTCGGTCAATTTGTGTCTTTAAACAGACAAAATCATCATATTTCATTGATGAAAAAAACGGTTCTTTGTTTAAGCCTTGCTTTGGTGATCTCGGAAGTTTCAGCAGCGAGTTTTGATCTCAATGAGGAATGGAAGCTTGAAACCAAAACCGTTCTTAGCTTTGGGACAAACTGGAGTACCCAAGAGGCGTCTAGTTCACTGGTCTATAAACCTGATGCAAACCATATTGGAAAAGAAGGCCATAGCATTGATATCAATGGTGATGACGGTCGCGTGAACTTTAATGAAGGCGATGTGATTTCACAAGTGGTGAAAGGTTTTAGCGAGCTGAATTTAAAAGGAAAGCAGCAGGGTGCAGTGGTCAGTGCGAAATATTGGTATGACCATGCTTATGAAACAGGTGAAGGCGATTTAAAAGCCTTTGATGATTCAGCGTGGCCTCGACTGGCGAAATTTAAGGGCATCGACTTGTGGGATGCCTATGTTTGGAAAAATTTTGCTTTAGATAATGGGCAAAGTGCCAATATTAAACTGGGCAAACATACCTTGCAGTGGGGTAAATCACAATTCTTCCAAAATGGGCTCAATAGTGTCAGCGCTTTTGATTATGCTGCAATGAATCGTCCCGGTGGTGATGCACGAGAGCGTGTGATTCCAACTGAAATGTTTTCCTTTGAAGCAGGAATCAATGAACATTTGAAATTTGAAGGTTTCTATCAGTTTAAGTTTAGACCGTCTGTGGTGGATGGCTGTGGGACATTCTTTGCCATTTCAGACTTTGTGCCAGAAAACTGCGGCCCGATCGTCATTACTGTGATGCCAGGCGATAAACTTACCGACACGGCTTTAGATTCCAAATCTTATATTCCGCGTAGTGAAAGTCGTTATGCCAAAGACAGCGGACAGTATGGTTTTTCCTTAAAGCAAACGTTGCCCAAGTTGAACAATGCTGAGCTTGGGCTATATTTTGCAAATTATCACAATCGAACTGCGAATTTTGACGGGACAGCCGTAACTGCGGTAGGACCTGCAAACTTTAGTACTGCACAGTTTTTCTCGATCTATCCTGAAGACATCAAAATGTATGGACTTAGCTTGGCAGGCAAAGTCGGTACGACCTCTGTGTTTAGTGAGTTAACCCATAAACCCAACCAGCCTTTGCAGTTTAATGGGACAGATATTGTCTATGCACAAGTCTTAGACAAAAATACGCCACTAACAGATGCAGGAACATCGGCAGATTTTGGGCAATATTTACAAGGTTATGCCCGTGCACCCGTGACCCAGTTTTCACTCGGTGCAGGGAATAGCCTAGCAAATGTCCTTGGAGCCAATACCTTTACTTGGGCTGCCGAATTGGCGGTGAATCACATCGGTGAGATTGGCAACAACCGTTTTGGTCGTGTCGGTGCTTTTGGACGTAGTGAGTTATCATCAGGTGCTTATGATCCAGAAACCAAAGCAAACCAATGTACGCCTTATGGAACAGCACATCTGTCCAATGATGAAATTGACCGTTTAAATGAACGCTTCTGTAATACCGAAGGCTTTTTTACAGAATGGTCATACGGATACCGTTTACGCGGTGCTTTAGTCTATAAAGATTTGCTGCCTGCAACTGTCATTACCCCGAGTGTGTTGTTCCGTCATGATGTCGATGGTTTTAGCCAAAATTTTCAGGAAGGTCAAATGAGTGTTGCCGCAGCGGTGTCTGCCACATACCGCCAACGATATACCGCAGAAATGGCTTATACCAGTTTCTTTGGTTCAAATGATTTCAGTACCATCGATGACCGAGATTTTGCCTCACTCGCATTCAAAGTGAATTTTTAAAAAGAGCTAGGATATTTGTCTGCAAGTGAAGATTCGGCTCATCTGAATCATGGTCTAAACAGACCATGATTCGTTGCATTTGAACTGGGCTGAAGTGCAATCCAAATTTTGAAAGCATATTCGAAGTATTAAATATTCAAAATGAATAGGCATATCAGGCAGTCATGTGCTGAATATATCGACATATATAGAGGGAACTATGCACAGTATCGATTTAACACGACAACCACAGTCTAATCCCATCGGTATTTTGAACCTGATTGCCAACTATTTAGAAGAACATAGTTTTGATGCACGTACTGTATTTGAACATTTTGGGATTCAGCGCGAAGACTTAAAAAACAATTTATTGCCGATTTCTCTGCAAACACAGGGCAGTATTTTTCAAGCCGTTGAAGCACTAACAGGCTGTGATCATTTGGGTTTAGTCATTGGAAAAAAAGCACAATTTTCAAATATTGGGCCATTACGTTTTCTGGTGTTGAATGCCGCGACCATGCGGGATGCCATGCAGAGCCTCTTTCAATACGGCAGTATGTGGTACAGAGGGCAAAAGTTAGATTTGAAAGAGGATGATGGTTATGCACGGATTTGCATGCATATCGATGGTGACATTCCCGGAAAAGAGCAATATCAAACTGCTTATTTGGTTGCGATGGTGTCTATTATCGAGCTGATTTTGGGTAAATCTTGGCGTCCAGCCTTGGTGCGCATTTCTTATCCGAAGCCTAAGTGTGCGCATCTGTACGAAAAAGCATTTGGCTGTCCTGTGTGGTTTAGTCAGTCACAGCACGAAATTTTATTTCCGCAGGAACAACTCGATCAAAAAAGAGCAGGGCATGATCATCAGCTAGATCAATTCTTGCGTCAGCATTTATCTGAACTGCAAAGCCATGATCGTGTCGACATGATTGGTCAGATTTGTAAAATTATTGAGGAATTATTGCCGCACCGAAGTTGTAATGTCGAACGTGTGGCTGAATATTTTTCGATTCACCGTTTTACTTTGTACCGTTATTTAAATAAACATCAGACCAGTTTTGAAGCCTTGCTTGAAGCGACACGCAAGAAAATTGCTGCGGAGTTACTTAAAAACAAAAAACTCATGATTATTGAAGTGGCCAATCAAGTGGGGTATGACGACCAAGCCAATTTCACCCGCGCATTTAAGCGTTGGTATGGCATTACCCCTGGACGTTGGAGACGGATGAATCTGCATGCTTAAAGTGTGCAGATTAAGCTTCATTCTTATTTCTTAAAATATGCTTTCGGCATTTGATGGGTGCTTAAAATCATTCAATCTGTCCACATTTGCACTATCTTCTTAAATTTCTCATAAGACGTCTTTTCTTGAATTCTCTAGAGTGTAGCTCTATTCCTGCTTGACCTTACGCAACGTGTTTTTCATTCAAGCTTTAAAAAATTATATGAAATCAGGTGCATGTCTCTCAGATTAGTTTTGAGTTAATTATCACTTTTTATAATATTGAATATTTGTATGAATAATTAATTAAAACAATAAATTAGAAGATTTAAGTTTTTTGTGTATAAGTGACCAAATGACTAAATAACGCAACCAAATGACAAAATGAAGATGGAAAAAGACAGTATTTTAAAAAACAAATGACCAAGACCGATGATATGCGGATCTTAAACAATAAGTCTAAAAAGATTTTAAAAAAGGAAGTTTCTGATGATTGGAAATATGATGTTTCAACCTTTGTTGATTAGCAGCCTGATTGAACATGCTGCTCGTTATCATGCAGATACAGCCATTATCTCTAAAAATACTGATGGGTCGATGCTGCATACAGACTGGGGACAAATTGCTAAAAACTCAAAGCGCTTTGCCAATGTGTTGCAGTCGTTTGGTTTTGCGGTCAGCGACCGTGTGGCCACTATTGCATGGAATAATCATCGTCACTTAGAAACATGGTACGGCATATCCGGCAGTGGACTGGTTTGCCATACCATTAACCCGCGACTTTTTCCTGAGCAGCTCAGTTATATTATCAATGATGCAAATGATAAGGCTTTGATTTTTGATAAAACATTTCTAAATCTAGTATTGTCAATTAAACTATCCATTCCCTATGTAGAGCATTTTATCTGCCTCGATGCTTATGATGAAGACATTCAAAAAGCCTTACCTGAAGTGCTGTTTTATGATGAGTTAATCGCACAGCAAAGTGAACATTTTGAGTGGCCTGAACTGGATGAAACTAAAGCCAGTTCACTGTGTTATACCTCGGGTACGACCGGGAATCCTAAAGGGGTTTTATATAGTCATCGTTCTACTATTTTGCATAGTTACGCAACCTGTTTACCCGATTCGTTTAATTTTTCAGCGCAAGATTGCATTTTGCCAGTTGTTCCTATGTTCCATGTCAATGCATGGGGGACACCGTATGCAGCGGCCATGGTCGGTTGTAGTATGGTGCTACCTGGGCCGATGTTAGATGGCGCAAGCTTGGTTCAGTTGATTGATCAATACAAAGTGACGACGGCTTTAGGTGTGCCGACCATTTGGCAAGGGCTGCTTACAGCAGCGAAGCAATCTGGCAGCAAACTCGCCAGCTTAAAACGCAATGTGGTCGGCGGTGCTGCTTGTCCACCGTCAATGCTTAAAACGTTTAAATATGATTTTCAGTGTGAAACCATTCATGCATGGGGCATGACAGAAACCAGTCCTTTGGGCGTGGTGAATCAACTCAAGGCTAAACATTTGCAGTTGGATGACTCGGCGCAATCGAGCTTACGTTACGCACAAGGCCGCCCACCGTTTGGGGTCAGCATTCGAATTTGTGAGGCTGAAAAGAGTAGTACCGAATTGGCTTCAGATGGAAAAACCACAGGACATTTACAAATTAAAGGGCACTGGATTGTAGAGTCTTATTTCGATCAATTTAGCAATGCACTTACCGCAGATGGTTGGTTTGACACGGGAGACATGGCAACCATTAACCAAGATGGCTATATGGTCATCAGTGACCGTTCTAAAGATTTGATCAAATCGGGCGGAGAGTGGATTTCCTCGGTTGAGCTGGAAAATATTGCCATCGCACATCCTGAAATTGACATGGTGGCAGTTATTGCCGCGACCCATCCAAAATGGGATGAAAGACCAGTCCTCATCGCGAAAAAGACCGCAGTCAGTCAGGTATCAGAAGCTGAAATTTTAAATTATTACACGGGCAAAATTGCAAAATGGCAAATCCCCGATCGCGTAGTTTTTGTGGATAGCATTCCTGTTGGTGGTACAGGCAAAGTCCTTAAAAAAGATTTACGAGCAAGTTATGGCTCAATTTTACTCGCAGTGGAATAAACAGCACTTCACATTCATTCATAACGCTTCAAGGAAAGGACGATGACAGAACAAAAATCTGCAGGCTTAAGATTTAGACAAGCACTGGAAGTGGAAAAACCATTACAAATTATCGGTACAGTCAATGCTTATGCAGCAATGATGGCGAAACAGGTGGGCTACAAGGCCATCTACCTTTCGGGTGCTGGTGTAGCCAACTACTCTTATGGATTGCCTGACTTAGGCATGACCAGTCTGGATAATGTTTTGGAAGATGTACGCCGGATTACCGAACGTGTAGACACCCCGTTACTGGTCGATATCGACACGGGTTGGGGTGGGGCATTTAACATTGCCCGCACTGTGAAACAAATGATTGCCGCAGGGGCAGCCGCAGTTCACATCGAAGACCAAGTGGCCCAAAAACGTTGTGGCCACCGCCCAAATAAAGAAATCGTCACCCAACAAGAAATGGTCGACCGCGTCAAAGCGGCTGTCGATGCCAAAACCGATGCAAACTTTGTGGTGATGGCACGTACCGATGCTCTACAAAAAGAAGGCCTACAAGCGGTGATTGACCGTGCCTGTGCTTGTGTAGAAGCCGGTGCTGATGCGATCTTTGCTGAAGCAATGACTGACATTACCATGTACAAAACCGTCTGTGATGCAGTTGGTGTCCCTGTACTAGCCAACATCACCGAATTTGGCGATACCCCATACTACACCAAAGAACAACTGGCAGAACAAGGCATCTCGATGGTGCTGTACCCACTGTCACCGACCCGTGCCATGCAAAAGGCAGCACTGGAAGTCATGCATGCCATTCGCAATGACGGTACCCAAGTCAACGTCCTCGACAAAATGCAACAGCGCAAAGAACTCTACGAATTTCTCGATTACCACACCTTTGAAAACACATTAGACAAGCTGTTTAAACAGGAGAATTAAAAATGGCTGAAGGAAAAGTCCTCACAGGCGCAGGATTGCGCGGACAAGTCGCAGGAAAGACAGCACTATCAACCGTAGGCAAAAGCGGGGCAGGTTTAACCTACCGTGGTTATGACGTCCAAGACCTCGCTGAAAACTGCCAGTTTGAAGAAGTGGCCTACCTGATCTTCTTTGGTGAACTACCCACAGCAGAACAGCTCACCGCTTACAAAGCTAAACTCAAATCACTGCGCCAACTGCCACAAGCACTCAAAGAAGTCCTTGAGCGTATCCCAGCAGATTCACACCCAATGGATGTGATGCGCACAGGCGTATCGATGCTGGGCAACCTAGAAACAGAACAATCCTTTGCCGAACAGCAAGATGTTGCAGACCGAATTCTCGCAACGCTTCCAGCAATCATTTGCTACTGGTACCGTTTTAGCCATGATGGCGTACGCATTGAAGAAAACACTGATGACGATTCAATCGGTGCTCAATTCCTACACCTGCTGCGTGGTGAAAAACCAAATGAACTGCATGAACAAGTGATGAACGTATCACTGATCCTCTATGCAGAGCATGAATTCAACGCATCGACTTTCACCGCACGTGTATGCGCATCAACCTTATCCGATATGCATTCATGCATCACCGGTGCAATTGGTTCACTGCGGGGTCCATTACACGGTGGAGCAAACGAAGCAGCGATGGAAATGATTGAAAACTGGACGTCCCCTGAAGAAGCTGAGCGAGAAATGCTGGGCAAATTGGAACGTAAAGAAAAGATCATGGGCTTTGGACATGCAATCTACAAAGACAATGACCCACGTAATGGCATCATCAAAATCTGGTCAGAGCGCTTAGCCAAAGATGTCGGTGACACGGTTCTTTATCCAGTATCAGTACGTTGTGAAGAAGTGATGTGGCGTGAGAAGAAATTATTCTGTAACGCAGACTTCTTCCATGCATC
>NZ_JAQSUV010000029.1:0-101630 GCF_028649355.1 Acinetobacter sp. Gutcm_16
TCATATCTCACATCCTGATGCTCAAACTGATTATTGTTGTTTTAAGTTTGGGAAACGTCCTGTCTCCTGATGTATTTAATATACGTTGTAAGCTGTTTTAAGGCTAGTGGTCACTTTCCTCAGTATTTGTAAGCTTTGACTTACATAGATTCATCTTGTTACCAAAGCGGATAACCTTGTACTTATAATATCTCTACAATGAATGGTGATCGTGCATTTAATGGGGAAGGCAATGCTGAGAAAAAAAGCTTTTTGTTTGTTGATGACAGTGAGTGCATTTTTTGGATTAATGGCATGTCATGCACAAAGACCAGCGGAGTCAGCAGCACAGGAACAACAGGCTAGTTCTGCTTCTTTAGGTACATCTATGCACCTCAAGCGTATTGCTGAATTTAATGAGCCATGGGCATTAGCGGTATTGCCTGATGGGCGGTTATTAATTACAGAAAGATCTGGGCAGTTGATTTTATTTAATCCTATAGATCAGACAAAGACTCTCATTAGGAATATACCTAAAGTGGCTTATGGTGGTCAGGGCGGATTAGGTGATATTGTTTTACATCCTGAGTTTGCACAAAACCATCAAATTTATCTTAGCTATGCAGAAGCAGGGCAAGGTGGTTATGGTGCGGTCGTGATTCGTGCTAATTTGAATTTAGATCAGGCACAGCCACAATTAGATAATCTTCAAACGATATGGAAACAAGTACCCAAGGTGCGCGGGCAGGGACATTATGCACATCGGATATTATTTGATAGCGCAGGGAAATTATGGATTAGTTCGGGAGAACGGCAAAAGTTTGATCCTGCACAAGATTTAAAATCGAACCTTGGAAAAATGATTCGTTTGAATGATGATGGTTCGGTTGCCTTAGATAATCCATTTCAGGCGCAGGGGGATATCGCAAAACAAATATGGAGTTTGGGGCATCGTAATCCTTTAGGAATGGCTTTGGATGCCAAAAAACAACTGTGGGTGGTTGAGATGGGACCTAAAGGTGGGGATGAACTCAATTTAATTCAAAAGGCTACAAACTATGGTTATCCAATCGTTTCGAATGGTGATCATTATAGTGGTTTGAATATCCCTGACCACGCCACGCGGCCTGAGTTTGAAGCGCCAAAATTAGATTGGACCCCTGTAATTTCTCCATCGAGTTTGATTTTTTATACGGGACAGATGTTTCCAAAGTGGCAGGATAAAGCCATCATTGGTGGGCTTTCATCTGAAGCGTTAATTATTGTAGACAGCACAGCACAGCCAGTAAAAGAAATCCAACGGATAGATATGAAAGAACGTATCCGTGGTTTACAACAAGCGAAAGATGGCAGTATTTGGGTGATTGAGGATGGGAAGCAAGCTGATTTAATTCAGCTGCTTTCACATTAATCACCCAAACAGAGTGTTGCTAAGAAAGACAGTCTTAAAGCGCAGCATGTCGATCGGCATTAAAGACATTGGCTTGGATCTGCATCAGTTTTCGTTGTCCTTGTTTACCATTCATCCGCCAATGGGCAATTTTAATATTATCGATCAAGGCTACATCCCCTTTTTGCCACTGGAGCAAGAGTGCATCGTGATATAAGGTTTCAAAGAAGTGTTGTTTTTCCTGATCGGTCCATTCAATTTTTTCACCTCCATGAGTGAAAAGTTCCCATGACAGTTGCATACAATTAGCCATGGGGTCTGGTTGAAGCTTCCCTCGCTTCTTAAAGCTTTTTTGTGCAGCTTGATGGGCAAAAGAATTGGTATTGTTTGCAAAAGCCCATGGCTGGATCATCGGCTTTTGAGTGTTCGGGTGTATGACAACGAAAGGTGAGCGTTTTAAGGTAAGTTTGGTTTTTTTATTTGGTTGTTTGTTGAAACGAAAGGGCCTTTTGTTTAATAGCAAGCGATCAAATAGATTGAGTTTACGTGTTGAAATATAAGAAACATGATTCCATGCGCCTAAGTATTTTTGTTGTACGCTGACTGGAAAATGGGCCCAAATTTTTTCGAGGTTATTAAACCCTGTTTCGAACACATGGTTCGTAGGTTCTTGGCAAAACAAGGCAATATAACGTGAGCGGGTCGAATGTAGGCCACCTTCGACATGTGGACCTTGAATTGAGTTTTCAACAGAGCCTAATTGTACCGTATTGCAGTTGAGGTAAGGTCTATCATCACCTGTACGATTCTCGCTATATTTACGAATGAAAGAGGCAAACCAACCTGATTTTTTAGGCGTAAATGTATGCCAAGGTTCAAGCTGAAAATGATGTTCGATCAACTCATGAAATTCATAGTGACGTTGTAATTTAAAGCCACGAAATAATAAGATGCCGTACTGATGCAACGCTTGCATAAGTTCTGTGCGATGGACTCTAACATAGGCGGCTAGAGCATCTACATCTGTATATTCGGGGTCAGCGACATAAATTTTGCAATAATCATTTAAAAGTATGGTGTTTAGTTGCATGTGAATGGTCTCTATTGTTGTTTTTTTAATTTATTGTATGGACTGAAGCATTTTGGTTGAAGCAGCAGATGTTCAGTCGGCGAGAGTATAAAGTGTAGTTCGAACAGCAGATGTAATATTTGGTTGTGCAGAAGAACATGCCGACAAACGGTGAAGAGGATGATGGTTTATGCATCATAAAAGTATGATTATATAAACCGTTCAAAGCATTGAAAATAATAATGGAGTGGGGAATGCCTAGTACACAAATTCATGTTCGAAAAAAATATAGTGTCGATGAAGAGCAAGCCATAATGGAGGCGGTTCATAGCACTTTATCTACGGTTTTTGCACTTCCTCAATATGATCGTAATATTCGTTTAGTCGTACATGAACCAGACCACTTTGCTTGTCCTCTTCATTTAACACAACCAGCTTCTTTTACTTGGATTGAAATTGATTGCTTCGTAGGAAGGTCGATAGAAACCAAGCGAAAACTTTATCAGCAATTGATACATCATTTAGCACAGTTAGGTATCCCAAAAGACCATGTCTCTATCTTAATTCGAGAGTCTCAGCTAGAAAATTGGGGAATACGTGGTGGTAAGGCAGCCTCTGATGTTGACTTGGGGTTTGATGTTAAAATTTGAAGATAATTAAAAAGCCCCCGACATCCTGTCGAGGGCTTTTTAAATTCTTTCAAGCGGTATAACTCCTGTCCTACCGATCAGCATCCTGCTGTGTATGTTGTTATTTTTGTTTTTCATCTGAGACATCCTGTCTCTGTATGATTTAACTATAGCGTCGATGCTGTTTATTGAAAAGCCGACAAATACTTAAGTTACTGTAAGCAATAGCGTACAGAAGAATCTCATGCTTATGCACTGACATATTTAATGAGTTTATCAATTGCTGCTTTTAGATTCTTCTCATCAAAAGGATTTGGTTCAAAATCTTCGGTTTTATTGCGTGAAAAAATATCTCGAATTTCAATCACCGCATTGGTATCGACCAGACCGAGTTGAGTACCGACTTGGCGAATTTGATCGATGGAGCGTGAGCCATTGGTCCCACCATAACTGATATAGGCTGCAGGTTTGCCTTGCCATTCTTTGCCTAAGTAATCCAAGGCATTTTTAAGTGCAGGGCTATAACCATGATTGTATTCGGGGCTAATGAAAATAAAGGCATCGCCTTGGGCAATGTGGTCGGCCCATGCTTGTTGTTTGGGTTGATCATAAATCCCTGTCATTGGGGGATTTGCACCTGAAAAAATCGGTAAATCCCACTCTTTTAAGTCGACCAATTCAAGTTGGACCGTATTGAGCCCAAGTTGTTCAAAGCCTTTTTGTACCCATCGTGCAACTTTAATGGCTGTCCGACCTTCGCGCACACTGCCTATAATGACCTGAATTTTCATGAAAAATCCTTGGGAAAATAAATGTGATTACGCTACGGTAGTATGAAAATTAGGCTTTGCATAGATTGAATATGTATCTGATCGACAAATGTTTAAGGCATTAAAAAAGCCCCCGAAGGAGCTTTAGCTGACACACAGACAGTCGATCTGTGTTTTACATAATTTTAATGCCTTGTTGGCCTGCAGGCGTCACTTTGAAGATTTCAACTTCAAAGGTAATATCTTTACCTGCCAGTGGATGGTTAAAGTCGACTTCGGTGATGTCATCACCTACAGTTTTAACCACACCATAAAGACTTTGTTTGGCTTTGTCTTCAAACTCGATCATGTGCCCTTCAATAGGGCGCTGTTCAAATTTGACCGTATCAAACTGTTGTACGTTTTCAGGATTCCACGGGCCAAAAGCATCTTCTGGTGGTAGGCTCACTGTACGACGGTCGCCAGCACGTAAACCAAACAGTGCTTTTTCAAAACCAGGCAGTAAGCTGCCATCACCCATCACCAGGCTTACAGGCTCTTCACGGCTACGTGTGTTATCAATTTCTACGCCATTTTCAATGCAAACAGAAAAATGTAACTCTACTTTTGAACCTTCGCTTACGCGAGTTTCTTCATTGGGATTAATAAAATCAGTCATGGTTTACTTCGGCACGTTGGATACGGTTTTTTTCGAGAAAAAAGGTATCGATCAACAAAAGGATCGTTCCTAGTGTAATCGCACTATCTGCAATATTAAACGCAGGGAAGTGGCTGTTTTGATAGTACACATGAATAAAATCAACCACGTAGCCTAATGTTACACGGTCAATTAAATTCCCTATAGCACCACCTAAAATAAGGGCAATCGCGATGGGCAGCACTTTCACGGTTTTAGGCATACGCATTAGCCAAAACAGGAAAATGACAGACACAATACCTGCAAGAGAGGTAAAGAAATAACGTTGCCAGCCGCCCGCATCGGATAAGAAACTAAAGGCTGCGCCATAGTTATGCAATAAAGTCCAATTTAAAAAGGGCAGGACTGGTACTGGATCTGCATAATTCAGATGGGTACTGGCAATCCATTTGGTCCATTGATCTAAGACAATGGCTAGAATAGCCAAACCTACCCACACCAAATTGTGCGGATAGAATTGGAATAAGCCCTTTTTCTGTTGAGGGTTAGGCATACTTTCTCTCTTCGCCTTGGCCTGTAGGAAGGTTGATAATACAACGACCACATAGACCTGGATGTGTAACATGTGTATTCACATCTGGCAGCACATGCCAGCAGCGTACACATTTTTCACCATCAGCCGCCGAGACTTGCACATTCAGACCTACCAGATCAGAGGCTTCACCTTGAGTTGCATCGAATGCATTGACCAAGACTTGTGAAGTGATCATAACAAAGCGAAGTTCATCATCTAAACGATCCAGTACGTCTTTGAGTTCTGCATCTGCCCACAGTTCAACTTTGGCAGAGAGATTTGAACCCACGATTTTCGCGGTACGTGCAGTTTCGATGAACTTGTTCACCGCAGACTTCACCGCAATCAGCGTTTGCCAATCGGCTTCAGACAACAAGTTTGCTTTTGAAGCCACAGGAATGTCATACCATTCCGCAGTGAACACATATTTCTCAGTTTGCTCTGGAATGAGTGGCCATACTTCTTGAGCAGTAAAGCTCAAAATTGGTGACATCCAACGTACAAAGGCTTGAACCAAATGATACAGTGCAGTTTGAGCCGAATGGCGCGCTTGTGAATCGGCTTTGGTGGTGTACTGACGGTCTTTGATGATGTCGAGGTAGAAACCACCCAAGTCATTGATACAGAAGTTGGTTAGTGCATTTGCCACGATATGGAAGTTCATATCTTCATAGGCTTGTTGAATGGTTTTCTGCACGTCCGCTGCACGTTGCAAGATGTATTGATCAAGTGCGATCAATTGATCTACAGGCAGTGCATCCGTCGATGGTTTGAAACCATTTAAGTTTGCCAATAAGAAACGCAAGGTATTACGAATACGGCGGTAGCCATCTGATGCACGGTTAAAGATTTCTTTACCAGCAGTCATTTCATAACGGTAATCGGCCGATGCAATCCAGAAACGTAAGCCGTCTGCACCCATATCTTTAATAATGTCTTGTGGGGTGATGATGTTGCCCAAAGATTTTGACATCTTACGGCCTTTTTCATCCACCACGAAGCCATGGGTCAGTAAGCCTTTGTACGGCGCACGTTCATTGATGGCAATTGAGGTGAGCAATGAAGACTGGAACCAACCACGGTGTTGGTCTGAACCTTCAAGGTATAAATCAGCAGGATCGGTGAGTTCTTCACGTTCACGCAGTACGGCATAGTGAGTTGTGCCTGAGTCGAACCACACGTCTAAAGTGTCACGCACACAGTTGTACTGTTCCGCTTCATCACCAATAAAGTCTTTCGCTTCACGGTTATACCAAGCATCAATCCCTTCTTGCTCGATCAATTTCGCGACTTCTTCGATCAACTCGGCTGTGCGCGGATGGAGTTCGTTAGTGTCTTTATGCACGAAGAATGGGATTGGCACACCCCACGTACGTTGACGCGAAATACACCAGTCTGGACGACCTTCGATCATGGCTTGAATACGATTTTTACCCCAATCCGGTACAAAGCCGATCTCGTTTTCAATCGCATTTAAAGCGTTTTGACGCAGACCTTGTGCATCCATGCTGATAAACCACTGTGGGGTCGCACGGAAGATAATCGGTGTTTTATGGCGCCAGCAGTGTGGGTAGCTGTGTTTGATTGGTTGATGTGCCCATAAGCGACCGACAGCACCCAAAGCTTCAATGATTTTTGGATTGGCTTTGTAGATGTGCTCGCCTGCAAAAATTGGTGAAGTTGGTAAATACACACCATTACCGCCCACTGGGTTTTCAACTTTTAAGTTGTACTGTAAGCCAACTTTATAGTCGTCCACACCATGGCCCGGTGCCGTATGTACCGCCCCTGTACCGCTGGTTGCAATGACATGTTCACCTAAAATCACAGGCACTTGGCGATCGGTCAGTAACGGGTGTTGTAATAATAGGTTTTCGATTACTGAGCCGTTAAAATCAGCGAGAACCACAGGGTTTTCAAGCTTATAACGCTCAACTGCCGATTCAACCAAGTCTTTAGCTAAAATAAAGTTTTGCACGCCACGGTCGGTGCTAACTTGAACAAGTTGATAGTCAATTTCAGCATGGACGGCAACCGCTTGGTTTGCAGGCAAAGTCCAAGGCGTGGTGGTCCAAATTACGATATCTGTTGCAGCGTCTACGTTGATATTTAAACGTGCGCTTAAGTCTTTTAAGTCGACAACCGTAAAGCCAACGTCAATCGCGTCAGATTTTTTATCTTCATATTCCACTTCGGCTTCAGCCAAAGCTGAACCACAGTCTAAACACCAATTCACAGGTTTAAGACCTGGTTCGATATGGCCTGCTTTTGCAATCGCGCCAACAGAGCGCACAATGTCCGCTTCCTGCTTGAAGTTCATGGTCAGGTAAGGATTGTCCCAGTCACCAAACACGCCCATACGTACAAAGTCTTTCTTTTGCAGTTCAACTTGGGTGTAAGCATATTCACGGCAGGCTTTACGGAAAGTAGAAGCATCCACCTTCACGCCCACTTTACCGACTTTCTCTTCTACTTTCAGTTCAATCGGAAGGCCGTGACAGTCCCAACCCGGTACATAAGGGGCATCGAAGCCGTCGAGAATACGACTTTTAATAATGATATCTTTTAAAACTTTATTGACCGCATGACCCAAGTGAATTTGGCCATTTGCATAAGGAGGACCGTCATGCAGAACATATTTTTTCTTGCCAATACGCGACGCACGAATCTGCTGATAAATGTTGTCGGCATACCACTCTTCTAACCATTTTGCTTCACGCACCGCAAGGTTTGCTTTCATGGCAAATTCGGTACCTGGGAGGTTGAGTGTGGCTTTATAATCCACTGCATTTTCAGTAGTTTGCTTATCGCTCATGCAAGATGTCTTCCAATTTAATCAGCGGCTCGGCTGACGCGTTTTACATAAAATTGATTGGTATTTAAAAGGGAAATGTGGGGGTGTTTTGGCGGAACTCAAGCAGTTTCACCACATCATCATCAATTCCCGCTTTTAGTGCTTCCAGCGAAGGGTAGTTCTTTTCACCATGTAAATAGTTTAAGAAAGTGACCCGCATTAACAAGCCATACAGATTAGCAGAAACATCAGGGAAATGTACTTCTAATCGCCATTCTGGCTGTGCTTGTTGAATGGCTGGACGTGTTCCGACATGACCCGCACCAAAAAGCGCTGAATGGTCATATCCTGCAACCCCTAATCGATCAGGGTGGTCTGCTTTCACTTTGTCGCGTAAAGACGTGGTTTCACACATCACATCTACGCCATAAATGCCGTTTAAACAGGGTTTATGTCGGTTTAAACGTACATTAATGGTTGGAAAATTAAGGGTTCGGCCAATTTGGTCGCCATATTGTACGCGACCCGTAATGCTATAAGGGCGCCCTAATAACTGAGCAGCCAGCGCCAAGTCCCCTGCGGCCAGTGTTTGGCGAATCCGAGTTGAACTGACGCGTTCACCTTCTGAGAGGATGGTTTCTAGATTGTGGACTTGAAAACCATAGTTTTCGAGAAATTCGCTGTTGCCTTGGCGGTTTTTACCAAAGTGAAAGTCATCGCCTAAAACCAAACTTTGGGCATTGAGTTTTTCTTTTAAAATATCGGCAAATTGTTCTGCACTTAAACTGCGGAAGCTGTTGTCAAATTTCGCGACCGCAATATAGTCCACACCCAGCTCAGTTAAATATTCGACTTTCTCACGCAATGATGAAATACGCGATGGAGCATCATAACCTTTAAAGAATTCAAGTGGTTGAGGTTCAAAAATCATCACCACTGTTTTTAGATTTTGTTGTTTTGCAACGGCTTTGAGCTGATGAATCATGGCTTGATGACCCAAATGCACCCCGTCAAAATTACCGATGGTGACAGCGGTTTTTTCTAATTGGGTATTTGAAGGCAAAGCATTTAGACGGAGCAGCTTCATGGGCAAATCAAGTGCTTGGAATTAAGAACGGCTTATATATTGCCATATTCTTGGGCATTCGTCTTGTGGTTGTTTTTTGACAACGCAAAATTTAGTGCAAAGTATATTTATATCAATTTTATTGATTTATTTAATATAAATTAATCAATTTTTCTTATTTATAAATTTGATTAGTATAAATGTAGATTTTAAATGAGGCCGAACTCATGCAAAAACCATTTACACAACTTGGACAGCACCACAATATCATTCGTCAGTTCACCCCCAACTGGTTCACTGTCAGTATGGGAACAGGTGTTGTGGCGTTAATTGTATCAGAGTTTCCGATGTTAAAGGCACTCACATGGCAACTCGGCACAGGGCTGTGGTATTTCAATATTTTATTGTTCGTACTTTTTAGTGTGCTATATGGCTTACGTTGGGCATTTTATCCGCACGAAGCCAAACAGATTTTTCAACATCCAAGCATGAGCCTATTTTTAGGTACGATTCCGATGGCGCTGGCCACCATCCTCAATGGCTTTTTAAAGTATGGTCAGCCTATTTATGGCGACACAGCTGTACAGATTGCGCAAACGCTCTGGTATGCCGATGTGGTCTTGGCGCTCTTGGTGGCGTGGGCAGTTCCTTTTGCCATGTATCGACATCAGGAGCATGCTTTACAGCAGATGACCGCGGTGTGGTTATTGCCAATCGTGGCCTGTGAAGTTGCAGCCAGCAGTGGTGGTTTATTACTGGGGCATTTGGCAGCTGATACTCATGCCGTTGCGATTTTATTGGGTAGTTATGTGTTGTGGGGTGTTTCAGTATTACCCGCCTTTGCTATTTTAACGATTTTAATGTTGCGATTGGTCTTACATAAACTGCCTGAAAAAGAGTTGGCGGTCAGCAGTTGGTTGGCTTTGGGACCAATAGGCACTGCTGCTTTGGCATTACTGGTTTTGGGGCATCAGGCACCGACGCTGATGGCGAGTTTGGGCTTAGCACAACTGGGTCAGTTATTTCAGCAGGCGGGGATTTTGGCCAGTTTAATTCTGCTGGGTTTTGGACTGTGGTGGTTGGGAATTGCGGTGCTGACGACTTTGCACCATGCCAAACAGGAATTACCGTTTAATTTGGGTTGGTGGGGACTGACTTTCCCATTGGGCGTATATACACTGGCAATCTTAACTCTAGCCCAACAACTCAATTTGGCCTTCCTGTATGCCGTTGGCTATGCTTTTGCAGCGATACTGATGTTGTTATGGAGTTTGGTCGCAACCAAAACGGCACACGGTTTTTATCAAGGTCATTTGTTCTTTTCGCCGTGCTTAAAAACCTATTTAGAACAGCAGTATAAATGAGGTCTATAATCCTTTCAGTTTAAAGCGCCATTTGATCTTATATATGTTGTTTGAGCAGAGACCAGAGGCGCTTTTCTTTCGGATCGATTTGTTTTCTAATGGCACGCATGAAGTCTGTTAATTGAGTATTTTATGTCAGATGTTGCACTAATCATGGCTTTACCAAATGAGTCTAAAGGATTGTTTGAGCAAGCAGGGATTGAAGTTCACTACAGCGGTATTGGCAAAGTCAACGCGGCCTATAAAGCATTTGAAGTGATTCAAAAAACAGGCTGTAAAACTCTGATTAATTTAGGTTCAGCAGGCAGTACGTATTTTGATAAGCACGAATTGGTCGAAGTCTCTCAATTCGTACAACGCGACATGGATGTCTCTCCACTCGGTTTCGCTGTCGGTTTTACCCCATTTGACACCATGCATCCTGCGGAAATTCATTTAGAACCTTTTTTCCAACACCTCCGCACTGGCATCTGTGGAACAGGGGATAGCTTTGAAACGGGTGAACCCAAAGTACCGTGTCATTTGGTTGATATGGAAGGATATGCGCTGGCAAAGGTCTGTAAAAAACAGGGTGTCCGTCTGATTTCGGTCAAATATATTTCAGATGGTGCCAACGACACCGCGCATTTGGACTGGGAAGATAATTTGTTATTGGGAGCTCAGAAATTATTAGCATTATTTGAAAGTATCTGAGGCTTTGATTCTGTCTTTTTCAATTCGGCGACCATAGAGTGCTATGGTCGTATGCCAAAATTACTCAGCTTTGAATAATTCAGACGGTGTTCGCGGGATCACGCCATACAGCATCATATGCACGGTATGTTGAATGACTCGTTGTTGCATACTGCGGTTACGTAGGGTTTTACCTGTTACCATTTCCATTTGCGTGGCAAAATCAGCATAGTTTTGTGTTAATGCCCAAATGTTGAGGATTAACAGCTCAGGGTCTATTTCAGTTGAAATTTTACCTTGCTCTTGCCAATTGCTAATGACTTTGGCTTTACGTTTGACCAACTTCTTTAAAGGCCCTTTAAGGATTTCCAAAATATGCGGAGCTCCTTGGATCACTTCTAAAGCAAACAAGCGAGACGCTTTCGGTTGAGTCCGAGAAACCTCAATTTTTTGCAATAAGTAGTTGGTGATCGCTTCTTCCGGCTCTAAGTCAGCTTCTAACATCTGTAGTGGGGCTAACCATTTTTGTAAAACCGTCGTTAAAACTTCAACGTACAAAGCTTCTTTATTTTCATAGTAATAGAAAATATTCGATTTGTGCATTTCAGCAATCTGTGCGATTTCATCTAAGCTTGCTCCATTAAATCCATAGAGCGAGAAGACATCTAATGCAGCATTCAGCAGCTGGTGGCGTTTTTGAGTACTCTTTTTCTGTTCCATTCTCTAATTTAAAAAACAATAAAAAGGGGGAAGGACAAATTGTACGGCAAATCATCAGATTTGTGCACAAAGTGGAAATTTAATTTTTTGAATAATGATCATTTATTCTGTAGATTGGCTCTTAAATTGCGATAAATTCTAAAAGTTGTCCAATAAAATATAATTATATAAAAACTATTTTGTCTAAACTATATGAAATGATTCAATGTGAAGTGGCATGTTTTGATAAAAATAACGTGAAATTTATTACATTATTTAAAATAAAGTATGCTCAATTCATATGATGGTCTTGTGTTTTTTTACTGAAATTCAGCATAAAAAATCCTTAGCACCCCAAGCTAAGGATTTTTTAGTCTACTTATGTGGCTAAAACTGCATTTAACACCTGCTGTTCAAGGGTATTGAACGGCATATCTTTGACGCGAGGGCGGGGTAGATCGACTTGAAACTCTTTGGCAATATGGCCACGGTCTAGCAAAATAATCCGATCAGCCAGTTGAACGGCCTCACTGACATCATGGGTGACTAAAATGGCAGTAAAGCCTTGTTCCGTCCATAATTTTTCAATCAAATTCTGCATGTCTAAGCGGGTTAAGGCATCGAGTGCACCCAAAGGTTCATCGAGCAATAAAATCCGCGGTTTATGCGATAAAGCGCGTGCCAAAGCGGTCCGTTGACGCTGTCCCCCAGAGAGCTGCGAAGGCCAAAGCCCCGCTTTTTCTTTGAGTCCGACTTTTTCAAGCAAACCCGAGGCTGTGGCATGTTGTTGTTTCGGCAGCCCCAGTTGTACGTTTTGTTCAATTGAACGCCAAGGTAGCAGTCGTGGATCTTGGAACATGACCCGTATATCGTCTGCGGTAATCCCTTCGCGGAGGTGTCGCGCGGACTTAAATTTAATTTCGCCGTAGCTTTGTTGTTCTAGGTTGGCAATCAGGCGCAGCAGGGTACTTTTACCACAACCGCTGCGTCCGACAATGGCTAAAAACTCACCTGGCTGAATATGTAGATCTAAGTCTTCAAGGACTTTAACTGAACCATAAAACTTATGCAGTTGTTCGATAATAATTTCGGCCCCAAGCACCGCTTGAGGATTGATGTCTTGATTGTGATTTGGCGGCGACGGAATAGCGGCATGGCGACCAAGGCTTAAATCAGTCATCTCAGACTCCTTATTTTTGGTATCCTGCATGCCAGCGCAGCAGGTATTTTTCTAATGTGACGGCCAGTATATCAGCCAATTTTCCAAGTAGGGCATACAGTAAAATCCCCACCAAAACGATGTCAGTCTGTAAAAATTCACGTGCATTCATGGTCATATAACCGATGCCGGCTTGGGCTGAAATGGTTTCGGCAACGATCAGCAGAACCCAAACCAAACCCAGTGAAAAGCGTAGTCCGACTAAAATAGAGGGCATCGCACCCGGTAAAATAATTTCTTTATACAATTGCCAACGGGTCAAACCATAGCTTTTCCCCATTTCAATCAGTTGTGGATCTACCGAACGTATGCCGTGATAGGTGTTGATGTAAATGGGAAAAAAGACCCCGACCGCAACCAAAAACAGCTTGGCGGTTTCATCAATCCCGAACCATAAGATCACCAACGGAATAAGTGCCAGTGCAGGAATATTTCGGATCATCTGTAGGGTGGTGTCGAGCAGGGTTGACGCCGTTTTTGATGAACCATTTAACAAACCCAGAAATAGACCTAAACCCCCACCCACCAATAGGCCGAGTAAGGCACGGCCTGCACTAACTTGCACATGCTTCCATAGCTCCCCACTCAGTAGCAGGTGCCAAAAAGCAGTAACTACTGCCGTTGGTGCAGGTAAAATCCGACTTTCTAAAAGTCCTGTGCTGGAGGCAATTTGCCAAAGCACAATCAAGCCGATAGGAAAGAGCCAAGGCAGCAATAGCTGCCCCAACTGAGTTCCACGTGAAACCTTTTCCTGCTGGAGGGTTTGCACTGAAACGATTTTGGACATTAGGCAGGCTCCTGAATCACTTTGGTTTTTTTGTTTTCATCGGGTGTGTAGTTGTTTGCCACAATCTCACCAAAGGGGCCTGTTAAATTTGGCTGTGCTAACTTTGCTTGAGTTTCAAGCGGTAGGAGTGGAAACACCAACTCGGCAAAACGAATCGACTCTTCAAGATGTGGATAGCCTGAGAAAATAAAGGTGTTGATGCCCAAGTCGGCATATTCTTGAATACGGGCTGCAACCGTTTCAGGGTCACCGACCAATGCCGTACCTGCTCCCCCACGAACCAGACCTACGCCTGCCCAAAGGTTTGGGGATACTTCAAGTTTGCTGCGGTCACCATTGTGTAGTTCAGCCATGCGACGTTGACCGACCGAGTCCATGCTCTTAAATTTGGCCTGTGCTGTAGCAATGGTGGCATCATCGACATATTGAATGAGCTCTTCAGCCGCTTGCCATGCTTGCTCATTCGTTTCACGCACAATCACATGCAGACGTATGCCATAGTTGAGCGTACGACCTTTAGCTTCAGCTTTGGCACGGACAGTGTCAATTTTGTCTTTAACTGCAGCAGGGGGTTCGCCCCATGTCAGATACGTGTCGACCTGATCAGTGGCTAATTCGATGGCATCATCCGATGAGCCGCCAAACCAAAGTGGAGGGTAGGGTTGCTGCACAGGCGGATATAGCAGTTTGGCATCATCTACCTTTAGACGTTCGCCGTGAAAGGTAAAGCTTTCACCTGTATGGGAGCGGGTTAAAATCTCACGCCAAATTTTGACGTATTCATTGGCAGTTTTATAGCGAGTGGAGTGGTCTTCATAAACGCCATCGCCTTGCAGTTCTTTTTCATCACCACCTGTCACCAAGTTCAATAAAACCCGACCATTGGAGAGACGGTCAAAGGTGGCTGCCATCCGTGCAGCCAATGCCGGAGTGGTCACGCCTGGACGTAGTGCAACCAAGAATTTTAATTTTTTTGTGGCATCAATCAGGCTGGCTGCGGTTAACCATGGGTCTTCACATGAACGACCTGTTGGAATCAGTACGCCTTCATAACCCAAATTATCCACGGCAACCGCAATCTGTTTCATATAGGCATGGTCCACTTGACGAGCACCTTTGCTGGTACCTAAGTAGCGACTGTCACCGTGAGTTGGGATAAACCAGAAAATTTTCATTTTAAAAAATCCTTAGATAGAGTCGTTTAAGGTTTGCTCGGTGCAACCCAAACGGTACTTTGAACTTGAATGTGTTTCGGAATGAGCTGGACTTGTTGGAACAAGTCCGCAATTTGTTGTTGTGCTTGTATCACTTCAGGCGTCAGGGTTTGAATTGGTGAAGGCTTCAGACGTTTGTCGATGACCCGTTGAGCAATAGAAGGCTGTAAACCCGTACTTTGGGTATAGACCAAAAGTGCTTGTGCTTGGTTTTTTAGTACCCATTGATCGGCCTGATTCAGCCCATGAATGAACTGAGCGGTGGCTTCAGGGTAGGTCTGAATGAACTTGGGGTTACCAATATAAAAAGAATAGGTTTGTGGAAAAGCTGTGCCATCAATCAAGACTTTGGCCTGTGCATCTTGCTCTGCTGCACTGAGGTAGGGTTCCCAAATGGCCCATGCATCGATGGACTGTTTATCAAACGCGGCACGTGCATCCGCAGGGGGCAGCCAAATTGGTTGAATGTCCTGCCAGCTGAGTCCTGCTTTTTGTAGAACTTTCGCCAGTAACTCATGCGCGCTTGAGCCGCGTTGTACCGCAATCCGCTTGCCTTTTAGGTCTTGAATTGAATCAATGGAACTATTTTTAGCAATCAACAGCGCTTGAGCATTGGCTGGAACTTGTTCATAACCGACATAACTGAGCTCTTTGTCAGCAGCTTGGGCAAAGATCGGTGGGGTATTGCCCACAGAGCCAAAATCAACTGCACCGACGGCCAAGGCTTCTAGCATTTGTGGGCCAGCGGGGAACTCTTTCCATTCAATTTTGGCTTGAGGAAATTGTTGCTCAAATAATTTTTGCTCACGTGCAACCAACAGGTTCAAAGACGACTTTTGGTAGCCAATCGATAGGGTTTTAACTGGAGCTGCTGCCTGCTTTTCAGAAGTATTTGTTGCTGCTGTGTCTTGCTTTTGGCATGCCCCGAGCCCAAGACTTAAGGTGACAATGCCAATACTGGAAACTGTTTTAAGTGTTTTCATAATGATCTCGTTATTTTTGTTTAATAATGGCAGCGTCAATATTCAGCTGGTTCGGAATGAGTTTTTGTTGATAGAAAGCATCTGCAACGTACTGCTGTTTTTTTGCGACTTCGGCTGAAATGGGCTGAACGCCAAAGCCCATACGACCAATCGAAGTTTGTAAAATGTCTAAAGACAAGCCTGTCGGTTTTTCTAACAATTGGGCTGCTTGTTGTTGATTCTGTTCGACCCACTGTGTGGTGGTGTTGAGTTCATTGACAACCGTTTTTAAAACTTCTGGATGTGCTTCGGCAAACTTACGATCGGCCAAATAGAACTGATGATTACTGACTAAGTTTTCTCCGGTAGCAATCACACGTGCTGAGATTTGGTGTTCAGCGGCAGCAAAGAAGGGATCCCAAATGACCCATGCATCGACTGCACCACGTTCAAATGCGGCACGTGCATCCGATGGTGGAAGATACACCGCTTCAATATCAGAAAGTTTCAGGTTATTCGCTTCTAACACTTTGAGTAGCAGGTAATGCACATTTGAACCTTTGTTGAGTGCAATCCGTTTGCCTTTTAAATCTTGGATGCTTTGAATCTTTGAGTCTTTTTGTACGATCAGTGCTTCTGCTTTAGGTGCAGCAGGTTGGTTGGCAATGTAAACCAAGTTCGAATTTGCAGCTTGTGCGAAAATCGGAGGCGCTTCACCCGCTTCACCAAAGACCACACTGCCGACATTTAAGCCTTCGAGGAGCTGTGGACCTGCAGGAAACTCGACCCATTTGACTTGGACATTTTGTGCTTTAAGCGCCGTTTCTAAAGCGCCACGCTCTTTGACGATGGGCAAAATGCCATATTTTTGAAAGCCAATATTGAGTGTGACGGTCTCAGCTTCTTTTTTCCCACATCCAGATAACATCATGGCACCCACGACTGCTGCAGAAAGAACGCTTGTTTTGATCCAGAACTGTGCTCGAGAAGTGCTCATGTGTTTCATAACTCCAAATAAATAAGGTGAGTGAGTTGGTGAACACATACGCTAATGGGCATTTCTTTTCAGAAAAAATAAGAAATCGGGCTTTAGACATGAAAAAAAAAGATAAAAACAAAAGTGCAAAACTTATGTAAAAAACAGCAATACAAGAAACATAGAATATAAAATTTATTGAGGTTAACTTATTGATATTTATTGTTTAAAAGGTATTTTTATTTTTGGAATAAGCTTAGTGTTTCACGCAATATAGATTTGAGCGATTTTTGCGGTGTTTTCTAGATAAAGATATGAGAAATAAAGATATCCATAATCCTGCAAAAGCCACTTAAAGTGGCTTTTTAAAGACGAGCGAGTTGCGCTGATAGTTGTATAAGGCTTGGCGTGCATTGGGAAGTTCATCCACATTGGCCGTTTCAAAGCCATGTTCTAAGAACCAATGTGCAGTACGTGTGGTCAGTACAAACAACTGTTGAATGCCCATACTGCGGGCTTTACCTTCGAGATAATGCAAAATTTGGCTGCCGCGATTTGATTTGCGATAGCTCGGGTCGACTGCGACACAGGCAATTTCAGCGCTGCGGATTTCACCCTCTGCTGCTGGCAGTGGGTAGAGTGCGGCGCAGGCCAAGATCATGCCATCACGTTCAATCACCGCAAATTGGCCAATTTCGTTTTCGAGACGTTCACGTGAGCGATAAACCAAAATGCCTTCTTCTTCAAGTGGGCGTAATAGGTTAATCAGTCCGCCGACATCTTGAATGTTGGCCATACGGACTTCTTCATAATGGGCATCGGTAATCATGGTGCCCGAACCATCACGCGTGAAGAGCTCCTCAACCAAGGCACCATCATAAGCATAGGAAATCAGATGGACACGATGGACGCCATGCGTCGAGGCCTTTTTGGCGCCGCGTAAATGTACCGCAATGTCTGGATTCGAATCTTGGTATTTTTCAATTTGTGCATCGAGCTTGTGTGGCGAAATTTCGCGTTGTAACTGACCATGTTCATTGAGCAGACCATGTTGTTTGCCCAAGAAAATCAATTTGTCCGCTTTAAGATGAATCGCTGTGCGGGTCGCCACTTCTTCAGCCAGCAGGTTGAATACTTCGCCTGTGGTGGAATAGCCAGTTGGCCCGAGCAGCACAATATTGTGATTATCCAAATGGCGTTGAATGGCATCGGTGTCGATCGTACGGACTTCGCCGGTTAACTGAAAATCGACCCCATCGCGAATGCCATAAGGCTTTGCTGTGACAAAATTCCCTGAAACCACATCAATGCGTGCACCATACATCGGCGAGTTGGCTAGTCCCATGGAGAGTAAGGCTTCAATTTGCAAACGAATCGAGCCCACCGCATTCATTACACAGCCCAGAGATTCTCGGGTGGTGACGCGACGATACTGATGAAACGGCGTTTGTAGTTGGCTTTGTTTTAAGTTGTGGTTGATTTGCGGTCGTGCTCCATGCACCAAGATCAGGCGAATCCCGAGTGAATGCAGCAGGGCAATGTCGTGAATAATATGTTGAAAGTTATCATGCTGAACGGCTTCACCATCGAACATAATCACAAAGGTTTTATTACGGTGAGCATTGATATAAGGCGCAGAATGTCGAAACCAATGCACATACTGCAAAGTTGTACTGTGATGTGTTTCGATGGAATTCGTTTGCATGCCTATCTCAAAATGAACTGCTTAGCATGATTTTAATCAAAAAATGCAGAAGAGGAAGTCTTAAATAGAAAAACACCTGAAGCAACGTTCAGGTGTTCTATCGGTTTTGCGACACTAGCCAGAATTAACCGATAATACGCAGGATACGGTTATTACGTTCATTGACTAAAACATAGTCACCATTGACCTTATACCACTGTTGGTAGCGCCCAGTGTTGGGTAGGCGACGTGCTTCGCGGTCACTGACATGATAACGCGATGAGTCATAGCCGCGTGGCAAAGTTTGACCTGAGCGCCAGTCTCGGCTTGGGTTAACACGTTTGTTTTGGTAGCGGTTGTCATTGTCCCAACGGCGGTCATCGCGATGATCCCAACCGGAGTCATGATCATGCGAGCGGTCATAGTACTGTGGTGCTGCCATTGCAGATGTGGCCATGAGCGCGCCTAAAGAGAGTGTGATTGCAGTCAGAATTTTTTTCATTGCTTTCGTCCAGTATTAGTCTTGTCTCGATCATTCAAAATTAGCGAATAACTCTAGAGAAAGCGTGAGGGCTATTTAGGTGAATTGTGAAATGTATGAAGAGACTGAGGAGATTGTTGTTTTTCTGCAATGCTTGCAAACAAAAGCTTTGGCACATAAAAAAACCTGAAACAACGCCTTCCATGCTGTGCCTGACTGTGGTCTCTTAAGAGGAGTATGCAGTCGTACTAAAGCGGGTGAAAGGGTGTTGATTCAGGTCTCAATAATAATGGTCGCTGCGTTGTACAAAATGAAGCGTAGATTAAAGCCCCATAATCCGCAGAATATTGTTGCTGTCTGCGTCGACTAAGATGTAGTCATTGTTGATTTTGTACCACTGCTGGTTTCGGTTTGGCTTTGGAAGATTATGGTCTTTATATTCGACTTTATAGCCGTTACCACGGTAATGCTGTGGCATGACATAACCTTGTTGCCATTTATGCTGTTGTAAACGTTTGACACCGCGCTCTTCGCGCATACGCCGACGATCTTGCTGATCGTCATCATCTGAATCGCGAAAGTCACGTCCGCGAGGCTCATTGCCATAGCGTGGATGATCGTGGTCAAACTGAGGGGCAGCAGTACTGAGACTGCTTGCCATCAAAGCACTGAAAGAGATTGCCAATACTGTCAAAATCTTTTTCATGTTGAATCCTCATTAAGGTAATTTCATTCTTTCCTATAATGTACGAAAAAAATGCAGAGAAACTGTGAAGATGAATTGGGTATTTATTAACAAATGCAGAGATATTAAGAAGATTATGCCCAATTCTAAGCCTGAATTAAATCATCAATTGCGCCAAAGTCCAAAGCAAACAGTTTGTTTCTTCTGATTTTTGACTCATTTTGAGGGTTCAGATCTCCCTTTGTCAAAGAACGCATAGTGCATTATTTAATTCCACTGCTGCGTCAGATGTTGTAATGAACGGATTAAATGAACCACTGATTCAGCCTGGCTGACATCCTCTAAAGCACCAATCAGGCTTTCGGGTAGTTGTAAATGATGGATATCACGAATGGTGTCATGTTTACGTTGCAAATCAGCCATGCTGCATCCTTATTTTCAATTCTTGATCAATCAGAATGGTAAATAAGAAATTTTAAGCTGAAAAACCGAATATTTTTATTAAAGTAATTTAAAAATACGATTTAAAATATCGAGCTAGCCAAGCTGAGTTTTCAACTTGGCTGATTCGGCTTAATAGGCGTAGTTGAGGTCGGTATAATCACTCAATGACTTCTGCACATGCGCTTGAATAAATTCACGTACATCGGCTGCAGTCATCGGCTCACCATTTTTGCTGATGGCATGCTCAATGTCGGGCTGACCTTCAATTTTGATGCGATACACAAAGCTTTTCTTGGCTTTGTATTGTTCATCATTCTTAGCAATGACCGTGACGTAGTGATAGCTATGTTCAAAGTTCAAGTCGGTATGGGCAAAAACAAACTGGTCGAAAAGTTTCAGTGTGGCGCCATTTTCTAGCACTTGAAGTTCCTCCACAATACTGGCTTCAAACTTCATTCCATATTTTTCTGAAATCGGCTGTTGGTCAATCAACAGGCTAACCATACCATCTTCAGTGGGTTGTATAGTGATGTTGCTCAAGTCCGTCATGGCATATGTTTCAAAAATGGAGTTGGGCATCAGTATCCGCAAAAATTGAAAAAAGACAACCTTTTCTGAACCTTGAAATCATGTTACAGATGACTCAGCTTCAGTTTGATACATAAAAAAAGGAAGCCGAAGCTTCCTTTTGAGTGAATGATTTTAGTCTTGTGCATCAATACTTTGACCATTCATATGCAAACTGTCATCACCCATCAAGTACAGATAGGCAGGCATGATATTTTCAGGCGTTGGCAATGTTTTTGGATCTTCATCGGGATAGGCTTTTGCACGCATTGCAGTGCGGGTCGCCCCCGGATTGATACAGTTAAAGCGGATATTCGGTGAGGTATTTTCTTTAGCAAATAGTTGGCTGACCGCTTCAATGGCGATCTTAGACACAGAATATGCGCCCCAACGTTCACGCGTTTCACGTCCGACACCTGAGCTGGCAAAAACCACGGAGGCATGCTCAGATTTTTTCAGGAGTGGCATTAACTCTTGAGTCATAACGAATGGCGCACGCAAGTTGACGGCCATGACATCATCCCAGACATCGACAGGATAATTTTCCAGTTCGGTGCGCTCACCTAAAATGCCCGCATTATGCAAAATGCCATCTAGGCGCCCAAATTGGCGCTCTAAAGTGTCGACCAATAATTCATAATCACGAGGAGAGGCGCTCGACAGCTGCAAGGGTAAAATTGCAGGTTGCGGCGCACCTAAGCCTTCAATTTCATCATAAATGACTTCGAGCTTATTTAAGGTACGTCCATGCAGCACTACAGTTGCGCCGTGTAGGGCATAACTTAATGCAGCAGCACGACCAATACCATCGCCCGCACCTGTAATTAAGATGATGCGATCTTTGAGCAGATCGGGGCGAGGTTGATATTCTGAATATTTCATCATTACCTCCTCGTTATTTTGATTTTTTAATTGTGATCAAGTCAGTGAATTGGACGGTGTAGTTTGACTCACAAGAGATTGAATAACATCGTCCAATTCAGCCACAGTCTTCACTATACAATCTGCCTGCCACGCTGTTAAGTTATCTTTGTGCGCGAATGGTAAATAACCATAAGCTGCCAAAATGGTATACATCTGCGCGTTACGACCCGCATCGATATCACGTGGATGATCGCCAACATAGATACAGTCTTGAGGCGCAATCGCGATGTGCTTGGCAGCCAAATACATCGGTTCAGGATCAGGCTTGGTCTGCGAGACATCTTCTGGGCAGACCAAAACTGCACAGCGTTCTGTCAAATCCAACGCATTTAATAATGCTTCACTGAGCCAGCGTGGTTTATTGGTGACAATGCCCCAAGGAACCTCTTGGTTTTCAAGTTTTTCAATAAGCGGATACATGCCCGAAAACAGGTCAGTATCTACTGCAATATCGGCACCGTAGGTATCTAAAAAACGCTGACGATGTGCCAGAAAAATTGGGTCTTCGACGGCAAGTTCTGGATAAACCAATTTCACCATCGCCCGCGCACCCTCAGAGACTTGGCTACGGATCAGGTCTGCGTCGACCACAGCAACGCCTTTTTCACGGCACATGTCTTGAATAATGCGAATAAAGTCGGCGGCAGTGTCGATCAGTGTGCCGTCAAGATCAAATAAGACGGCTTTCATGCAGCACCTTCTTTGACGGTATAGACCATGTAATTGACATCGACATTCGGCGCTAACCAATAGCGTTTGGTCAATGGATTGTAATGTAAACCCGTCATATCTTTCAGTTTGAGCCCTGCGCCGCGAATATCATGTGCCAGTTCTGAGGGCTTAATGAATTTTTGATAATCGTGGGTGCCTTTGGCTAACATGCGCAGTACATATTCAGCGCCAATAATGGCAAACAGGTAGGCTTTGGGATTACGGTTAATGGTAGAGAAGAATACATGACCACCTGGTTTCACCAGTTTATGGCAGGCTGCAATGATTGAGGCTGGATTGGGTACGTGTTCCAACATTTCCATGCAGGTCACTACATCGTATTGTCCAGCTTGTTCTTCTGCGAGCTGCTCCACTGGTATTTGGCGATATTCGATATGCTCAACACTTTCTTGTTCTGCATGTAAACGTGCCACATTCAGGGGGGCTTCGCCCATATCAACGCCGAGCACATTTGCACCACGACGTGCCATACTTTCAGCTAAAATTCCGCCACCACAGCCGACATCAAGGACTTTTTTTCCATTGAGTCCACCTGCATGTTCATCAATCCAGTTTAAGCGCAGTGGATTGATCATATGTAAAGGGCGGAACTCCGAGTGCTGATCCCACCATATGGCAGCAAATGCTTCAAATTTGGCAATTTCTTGTGGATCAACATTCAGTTGCGACATCGTCGGCACCTCAATTTAAGTCATGATATTTAAAACGTTCAATAGGGCTTAGTGTAGCGTTTATTCTAGAAAAAGCGATAAAAGCCTGAAAAAAGTTCACAGAATGAAAACGAATTTGGCATATTTGATTTATAGTATTTGCATAAACTTATCATAATGATTTTGAGGACAATAAGTTCAATGAAAAAACTCCTTTTGAGTGGCTTAGCAACCGCTGTTTTCGCAATTTCGGGCAGTGCAATGGCTGCAAATTTTGTGGCAGGTAAAGACTATACGGTAGTACCGACCCCAGTTCAGGTGGAAGTTCCGGGAAAAATTGAAGTCCGTGAGTTCTTCTGGTATGGCTGCCCACATTGTTTCAAACTTGAACCCCATATGCAGACTTGGTTGAAAAAGTTACCGAAAGATGTCCGTTTTGTACGTACACCTGCAGCCATGAATCCGGTATGGGAGCAAGGTGCGCGAGCTTATTATGTGTCTGAAGCCTTAGGCGTACGTAAGAAAACACATTTGATGTTATTGCATGCCATTCATGAGCAAAATCAACCGATTTTAGAACAGCCAGCTTTCGCCAAATTCTATACTCAGTTTGGTATTCCTGAAGCGAAATTTAACAGCACTTATAAATCATTTGCGATTACTTCAAAAATCGCACAGGCTCAAGATTTGGCCAAGCGTTATCAACTCAGTGGCGTACCTGCGGTGACGGTCAATGGTAAATATATTGTGCAAGGTGAAGACGAGAAAGTTGTTCAAGTGGTGGACTACTTAATTGAAAAAGAACGTGCTGCAAAATAAGCTGAATCTGTTTGTAAGTCCTTATTCAGTTAAAAAAGCCTGCTGATGCAGGCTTTTTTTATGCGTTAACGATGTTTATTGCACACTTGATGCAGGTTGTAATAAATCCTCATAACGCAGCTCAATTTTTCTTAAGGTTTTTAAGCGCCAAAGTTGATGACGGGCTTCGGCTTCATAGCCATTAAAGGCCAAGAGTTTGGCAAATTTGGTCAAATCATAGGGAATCGGGTAGTTCAGCACCATTTCCTCATAGTCACGAATTTGCTCAGGGCTGACTTTGCTGTATGGATTTAACTGAATCCATTCAATGCGGCGGTTAAACTCAGATAGCAGCAAAATGTGATCTTGATTGGTGAACTTTTCAGGAGTGTGTTCATAACGTGAAGCCTCATTCAGCTTTGGTACCATCAGCTCATAGTCACGAATAATCAGTGCGATCAAGACCACACAGACAGTAAAGGTGATCGGCATGGCAAAGCTCGGTAAAGTCCACGTTTTCACTTTTTGCTGAGATTGAATAATGCCTAGAATCAATCCGAGTGGCAGCAAGAAATAAGCGTAGAACAACGGAAATTCGAGCATACCGTGAATCAGTAAAGCGCCGACCATCAGAAGGCCAATCACAGATTCGAGTGATGTTGCATGCTTTTGCAGTTGATAGCCCCAATAGCTGAGATAGGCAAAAAATGGAATCGCAATCACTAACCCATTCCACACAATAAAGTCGAGAATGAAGTTATGCGCACTTTTCACCCAAACAGGACCTTGGAACTGATCACTGATTAGGGTGTAAGCCACACTGGTTTGATACCAACCATAGCCAAACCAAGGTCGCTCAGCAATCGCATGGAGCATCTGTTGCCAAATGGCAAGACGCGACATATCGCCCGTTGCTCGCGCAACCGCATCACGGGTTTGGGTCACTTCGACATTAGACAGTTGAGCCAACAGGTGATTGAGCTGTGGAATAAAGGCAGTAAATGCAATGAACAACGCAAACCATGCAAGGGCACTATACCACTTCAGTTGAACAACACCTTTGTACTGTTGATAGAGCAAATACAGCAGTACACAAATGCTTGCGACCCATGATGTGCGGGACTGACTCAGGGCTACCGCAAATAACATCAATGCAGCACTTACGCACAGCAGAATCGAGTTGAATTTTTTCTTTTCAAATAGGTACAGTGTGCCGAGTAAGGACAGAATCAGAAAGCTCGCCATATTGTTCGGCTGAGCAAAGTTGGCATAAGGACGATTGCTTTGTAAAGTGGTCATGCCGGGAATGTACTGTTCAATATTGAGCCATTGGCAAGTGGCGATGAGCGCTGTTACCAGACCGACCGACCAAAATACACTACACAGACCACTAAATAATTGCTCACGTTCCAAGGGTTTTTGGCTCAGGTTAAAACCTAAAACCATACTCAGCCAGAATGCAAAGATATATAAGCCACACATTAGCGCTTTGCTGAAAAAGAACAGCTCGCCAAAACCGTACTGAATGAAGGGCACGAGGCTCAACAGCAATAGCGGCAGGCTCACTTTAGGGAGCAAGAGTTTTTCTTTTAAAAATAAGGCAGAGAGTGCAAATAAAGATAAAAATGCAAACAATTCACCTGTATAGGTGACCCAAGGTCGATAATGAATGGGCAATAGCCATGCCAAGGCAATACAGACACTCGCCGCTAAAAAAAGAAAAAAACGCATAGGAGCTACAGATGAAAAAACTGGCTCTATGATAGTGAAAAAGCATCCAAGTTTGAGTAAAGCGCATTAAAAATTTTGTAATACACCAAAATTGCGTCTGTGAGCGGCTTAATGCAAGGTCGTATTGGCGTGTTTGGTTTGAGCAGATGGTCGTTGCCAATTGGAGATTCCACGGAACATGAGTTGAATCTGCACGATGGTTTGTAGTTTAAATGCAGCCTGCTGCTGTTGGAGCTTATCGGGAGCCACATCTCGACTCAAACCAATCCAGCACATGGCCCAGTTAAAGGAGGCATCCATTAGAATATTGGCCAAAACTTTGAGGTCTTCGCTGTCATGAATATGTTGCATGCTTTCAATACGGGTTAATTCATGGGCGAAGTCATCGATTAAAAAGGCAATTTCTCGCTCAACGGCAGCACGGATCAAGGCTGAACCACCCCAACGTTCTCCAATCAAGAAAATCCACTGTTCAGGATGTTGCTCTACAGCATGAAAAAATAGATCTAAACTGTGCTCAATCGTAGCATGTGGACCATAAACATAGCTTTGCCCCAATTGGGTTAACATGCTTTTGATGTGGAGCGCTGCTTGATCGACCAGTTCAAGTCCTAACTCATCCAAATCATTAAAGTGGCGATAAAAAGCGGTCGGTACTAAACCCACTTGGCGAGTGACTTCACGGAGACTAATGCGAGCAAAGGAACGTCCGGAGGTGCTGAGTTGTAATGCAGCATTCAGCAAAGCTTGGCGGCTTTGTTGTTTACGTTCTTCTCGAATCGACATAGATGATTGCCTCAGCCTCTTTTAAGCTTCAGTTTAACAAAGAATATGGCTGGGTAGGGAAACAGGCGATCAATTACAAATGCAATGCAGTCAGACAAATGCTTTGGGTCTGCTTCTGCTATACTATGCGCCAACCTATTTAGTCAGATGAAGGGCGTATTATGCGTATCGACCAACGAACATTAGATCAATTACGTGATGTCACCATTACTCGTAACTACACACGTTATGCGGAAGGTTCGGTATTGGTTGAGTTTGGTCATACCAAAGTTCTTTGTACGGCAAGTATTGATAACTCAGTACCACGCTTTTTAAAAGGCAAGGGTCAGGGCTGGGTAACCGCTGAATATGGCATGTTGCCACGTTCGACGCATACCCGTAGTGACCGTGAGGCTGCGCGTGGTAAGCAAAGTGGTCGTACTCAAGAAATTCAACGTTTGATTGGCCGTAGTCTACGCGCCATGGTGGATTTAAAAAAATTAGGTGAAAACACCATTACCATCGACTGTGATGTGATTCAGGCAGATGGCGGTACACGTACTGCTGCGATCACCGGTGCTGCGGTGGCTCTCATTGATGCGATGAACACATTGCTTGAGAAAAAGAAAATTAAGCAAGATCCATTAAAAGGCTTAGTGGCTGCAATTTCAGTCGGTATTTTCCAAGACGAAGTGCTTTTAGACTTGTGCTATGAAGAAGACTCAAACTGCCAAACGGATTTAAACGTGGTCATGACCCAAGCTGGCGAGTTTATTGAAATTCAAGGCACGGCAGAAGATAAACCCTTTACCCGTGTACAGTGCAATGCCATGTTAGAAATGGCAGAAAAGGGCATTCAAGAATTGGTGAAAAAACAACAGCAAGCACTGGGTTGGTAAGTTTTAACACAATAAAAAAACGCACTCTAGAGTGCGTTTTTTTATTGTGTGTCGTTTGAATGCAAACTATTGAAATTAAGCATTAAAACGCATAGAAAGGTCGACTGCTTTGACATCTTTGGTTAATACACCCATCGAAATATAATCCACGCCTGTGCTTGCGACTTCGCGTAAGTTGACAATGGTGATATTCCCTGACGCTTCCAATTTACAACGTCCTGCAACATGCTTGACAGCATCAATCATTTGTTGCTGACTAAAGTTGTCTAACATCACGATATCGGCTTGGGCTTCCAATGCTTGGTCTAATTCAGCCCAAGTTTCAACTTCGACTTCGACAGGTTTGCCTGGGGCAATTTGATGCGCTTTGGCAATGGCTTGGGCGATGCCGCCTGCCGCCATGATGTGATTTTCTTTAATTAAAAAAGCATCGAATAAACCTAAACGGTGGTTTTGACCACCACCGACCGCGACAGCATATTTTTGGGCAATACGCAGACCTGGTAGGGTTTTACGGGTATCCAGCAACTTGGTGTTTAAGCCATCGAGCTGTTTGACATATTCCGCAGTTTTGCTGGCCACAGCAGATAGCGTTTGTACAAAGTTGAGTGCAGGGCGTTCAACGGTAAGTAAGCTGCGTGCTGAACCCGCCAGTTTAAAAATGGTTTCATTGGCACGAACCAGATCGCCATCATTTTTGAGCCAGGTGATTTCAACACTTGGATCAAAAGCTGCAATTAATGTATTGACCCAAGGTTGACCTGCAAGAATCATGTCTTCACGGCTAATAATGGTCGCAGTCGCTTGTTCATCTTCAGGTGTTAAAAGCGCCGTAATGTCACCATCACCGATGTCTTCTTGTAATGCTTGTTGAATATTGAGTTGAATAGATTGTTCAAGCAGTTGCTGCGATATGCTCATCCGATTGTCCGTATCTTTATAGAAGCCATGAAAATTGCGCAATATATTAGCATTTTTCCTGAAAAAGGCGTGAAAATTTCAGAATCAAACGCTGACCAATTTGAGAAATGACGGGGAAAGATTTAGCATGAGAGACATTAAAAAAGATTGCCCAAAGGGCGCAATGGATTTGAGGAATAAAAAGATGCAGGTCATTCCGTCGTTTCAAGTGCAAGCAGGGCAACTGCTAGGAGCGAGACAAATTCCATCGCCTAATTTTAACGCACGTCCTGTGGATACTGAGATTCAACTGATTGTCATCCATAATATCAGTTTGCCTCCCTCACAGTTTGGTGGCGGTTATATTGAACAATTTTTTCAAAATCAATTGGATTGGTCAGTACATCCGTATTTTCAAACCATTCAAGGCATGCAAGTCTCAGCACATTTACTGATTTTAAGAAGTGGTGAAGTCCTACAATTTGTCAATTTTAATGACCGTGCATGGCATGCAGGGCGTTCAAGCTATTTGGCCAAGAAAGAGTGCAATGATTATTCGATTGGTATTGAGCTTGAGGGCAGTGATGACTTGCCTTTTGAAGATGCCCAATATGAAACATTGGTACACGTGACGGCTTGTTTACAACAGGCCTATCCTCAAATTCAGCAGCATTTGGCAGGACATTCTGATATTGCGCCAGGACGTAAGACCGATCCAGGCGCATTTTTTGATTGGTTAGGCTATCGAAATCGTTTGCAGCAGTTAAAAAGTCAATGAATTGAGAGTCGACAACAACATTAAACAATCAAATATTCGCTGAAGTTTCATTACAATAGCGGCAAATGAAAAACTAGGTGGATACGATGGCGCTGTGGCGGTCAACCGTAATTGTAAGTGCAATGACCATGCTTTCTCGGGTCTTGGGTTTGGTACGAGACATTGTCTTACTGAATGTCTTTGGTGCGGGGAAAGATTTTGATACCTTTGTGGTGGCCTTTCGTATCCCGAACTTCTTCCGTCGGCTATTTGCTGAAGGGGCATTCTCACAGGCGTTTATTCCGGTACTGACCGAATATAAAACTGGGCGTACCCATGCGGAAGTTCAGATTCTGATTAGCCGTGTCTTTGGTTGTTTAATGACGGTTATGACGGCTTTAACCTTCATTGCCATGGTTGCAGCTCCAGCGGTGCTATATATATACGCACCAGGTTTCCATGCCGATCCAGAGAAGTTCGACCTCGCGGTTTCAATGTTCCGCCTCACCATTCCTTATTTATTGTTTATGTCGTTGACGGCATTTGCCAGCAGTATTTTAAATAGTTATGGTTCCTTTGCTTCGCCCGCCTTTTCACCGGTATTGCTAAATGTTGCGATGATTGCCGGGGCATGGTGGTTGACGCCGTATATGGCGGAGCCGATTATGGCACTCGGTTGGGCAGTTATTGCTGCGGGTGTATTGCAACTGGCGATCCAAATTCCTGAACTTTGGCATAAAAAGTTACTGATTCCGCCGAAAGTTGATTTTAAACATGAAGGGGTGGATCGCATCATGAAATTGATGCTGCCTGCGCTATTTGGTGTTTCTGTCACGCAAATCAACTTACTCCTGAACACCATTTGGGCTTCGTTTATGCAAGATGGTTCAGTGTCATGGTTGTACAGTGCGGAACGCATGACTGAATTACCTTTGGGCTTGATTGGGGTAGCGATCGGCACGGTGATTTTACCTGCTTTGTCGACCCGTCATGCAGAGCAAGATATGTCGAAGTTCCGTGGCATGATGGATTGGGCTGCGAAGGTCATTGTTTTAGTGGGGGTGCCTGCCAGTATTGCACTGTTTATGTTATCGACCCCTATTATTCAGGCCCTGTTCCAACGCGGACAATTTACCCTTGAAGATACGCAAATGACGGCTTTAGCGTTGCAGTGTATGAGCGCTGGGGTGATTTCATTCATGTTGATTAAAGTCTTTGCCCCAGGGTTTTATGCGCAACAAGACACCAAGACCCCTGTCCGTGTGGGGCTAATGGCCGTTGCTGCGAATGCGATTTTAAACGTAGTGTTTATTGGTTTCTTTAAACTGATTGACTGGCAGGCAGAGCATATGGCTTTAGCTTTAGCTTCTTCGGGCTCTGCTCTAGTGAATGCGGGGATGTTGTATTTCTACCTACACAAGCGCGATATTTTCCGTTTTGGTGCACATTGGAAAAAACTGTTTATCCAGTTTGGTATTGCTAACGCCGTGATGATTGTGGCTTTGTGGTATGCATTGACTTGGTATAATGGTGACGTGTCACAGTGGATTCGCGTTGCCGAAGTGATCGGGTTGTGCGTGGTCGGCGTTGTGGCTTATGCGGTTGGTTTGCTCTTTACCGGGTTTAGACCACATCATCTCAAACATGAAGCCTAAAACAAGGTACTTCTTTGTTTTATGCTTCAAAAGACAAGCGAAGCACGTAGCTTAAAAATAAGCATGGCTTGATTTAAGAATATATTGAAATTAATAAAAAGCCTGATCACGAAGATCAGGCTTTTTATTTGGTATATAGCATTGCCTTTGCATTGCTACCTTATTTTGGCAACACTTCAATCAGTTCCACATCAAAAATCAAGGTGCTATTCGGTTCAATCACATCACCTGAACCAATTTGGCCATAGCCCAGTTTAGCGGGAATAAAGAAGCGATATTTTGCGCCTTCTTTCATTAGCTGTAAGCCTTCAGTCCAACCTTGAATCACTTGGCTGACTTGAAACTCCGCAGGCTGCTGACGTGCAATCGAACTGTCAAAAACGGTCTGATCAATCAAACGCCCTTCATAATGAACTTTGACTTTGCTGTTGGCCTTAGGTGACTTGCCTTGGCCTTGTTGTAAAACCATATATTGCAAGCCTGAAGTCGTGGTTTTCACCTCGGGTTTTTTCGCATTTTCAGCTAAAAAGGCCGCACCAATTTTGGCATTTTTATCAGCCAGTTGTTTAACTTCTAATAACTGTTTTGCCTCGGCTTGGCGTTTATATTGGGTAAGTACTCGCGCCATGTCTTCATCACTTAATGAAGCAGCTTGACCTTTAGATGCTTCACGTAACCCTTGCACAAAAGCATCAAGATCTAAATCTTGAATAGACTCGGCATTGCTTCGACCCATGAGGTAGCCAAAGCTATAACCGACTTGTTGGTTGATACTACTTTTATTGTTAATCGGTGCAGCAAAAACAGGTGCAGAGAGCAACAAGCCGCAGAGTAATGTTGTTTGAATTTTCATCTTGTATTCTCAATAAAAAGAGGAGAGCAAAAGCTCTCCTTTGATTGACTTGTCTTATTTTACTTTGATCAGTTCAACATCAAAAATAAGCGTGCTGTTGGCTGGAATCATGCCAGGTACACCTTGTGGGCCATAACCTAAGTTCGAAGGGATGTAGAGGGTCGCTTTCCCACCTTCTTTCATGAGTTGTAGACCTTCAGTCCAACCCGGAATCACTTGGTTTAAAGGGAACTCAATCGGTTCGCCACGCTCAAGCGAACTATCGAAGACTTTACCGTCGACCAGTTGGCCTTTGTAATGCACGGTCACGACAGAGCTGGCAGTGGGTTGCTTGCCTGTGCCTTCTTGCGTAATTTTGTACTGTAAGCCTGACGCTGTGGTTTTCACCCCAGGTTTTTTTGCATTTTCGGTTAAGAAGCTGTCACTGGTTGTTTGTGCTTGCTTCGCATCATTTGCCTGTTTTTGCTGCATTTCTTGTTGGAACTGCTCATAGGCTTGTTTTAATTCTTCTTCAGTATAGGCAGGTTGGCTACGAGCATGACCTGCACGGACACCAGTTACAAAACTGTTAATATCGAGTTCTGGTGGGGTTTGATGAGCAACCTCATAACCCAGTGCATAGCTAATTTTTTCTACGGCAGATGCATTTTTTGAAACTTGGGCTTCGGCTGAAGCTGGGTGTTGAGATGCATAATAAACGGGAACAAGTGCAGCACCGCCTAGAATAACAGCTACAGCAATGGGTAAGGCTTTACTCATGTGAAATTTTTCCTAATTCTATTACATTCAAAAAGTTTTTTAGCATCTTAGCAGACTTCATGAATGACGTGTTTTGTACCACCAGTACATTTTCAAATTAATATATGCCGAAGTCCTTAAAAAAACTATAAGGATTTGAATATATAAACGTTTGTCATACAAAATAAAAAGCCAGAAATCAAGTTCTGGCTTTTTATCGGTTAGAGGATGTATTTAGTCTGATTCTTTATTGGCTTTATAGGCATAAGCATAGTTATAGCCATAACTAGAGCCTGCCGAACGTTGAATATCGTTTAAAATGAATCCATTGACTTTCACGCCAGCTTGTTCGAAGCGATTCAGGGTCAATTCAAGCTCCTTCATTTGTGTTTTCGCATAACGGGCAATCACTAAGTTAACGCCTGTGTATTGAGCAATAATGATGCCATCCGTCACGGCTAAGACTGGTGGAGTATCGATAATCACATGATCAAATTTCTCTGACATTTGCTCTAATAGATTTTTGAACTGGTTAGAGCTTAGTAGTTCAGAAGGATTGGCTGGACTTTTCCCGCGAGAAATCACACTTAAACCTGGCACTTCTGTAGGACGAATAACCGTGTCTAAACTTTGTTGACCATTGAGTAACTCTGTTAAGCCAGGTTGTGTGTCGAGATTAAAATACTTGTGTAAATAACCGCGACGTAAGTCTGCGTCTATGATTAATACGCGTTTGTCACTTTGTGCCAAAATTGTGGCTAAATTCGTTGAGATAAAGGATTTACCAACTTCAGGTGCTGGACCTGAAATCGTAATCAGATTATTCCGGGCAGAGCTTAGCGCGAAATGGATGGCTGTACGCATGCTTCTTAAGCTTTCAATAGCAATATCATCACTATTTTTAACAGCCAAAATAGGAATATTCTTTTTCTTCTTTAAAATATTAATACGGCTTTCTTGTACAGGTGAACGTGGAACCGTTGCATACACGGGCAGATCCAACTCATTTTCAATTTGAGCTGAGTCTTTGATCCCTGAACGCATCATATTACGTAATAACGCCAAGAGCGTACCTAAGAAACCACCTAAGAAAATAGAGAGAATTAAAATCTGTAGCTTCTTCGGTGCAATCGGCTCAATTGGTTCCACTGCTGTATCGACAATACGAACATTTCCAATCTCGCCCGCTTTAGCAATACGTAGTTGCTGATATGAGTTCAATAACGCTGTATAAAGTTGTTGTTTAACTTCAACTTCACGGTAAAGCTGTAAATAACGACGTTGTAAATCTGGCAGTTCTTTTAATGTCGCATTTAACTCCCCAATCTTTTTATCGATTGCTCCTAGTTGTGCATTCATTTGCTGCATGACTGGATGCTCAGCAGTATATTTGGCCGAAGCCTCTGCAACTTTTTGTTCAAGTTCTGCTTTTTGAGTTTCTAAGGTTACACTTTGCGTTAAATACAACTCAGATTCTTTAGTGACATCTACGGTGTTGTATTGTTGGCGAAATTTGTTGAATTCACGTTCTGCTACATCAAGTTGTTGTTTCAGCTCTGGTAGTTGTTCATCTAAGAATTTAAGTGTTTGCGCTGTTTCAGCTGAACGACGTTCAATGTTTTGTTGGCTATAAGAAACCAGAATAGCATTGAGTACTTGGGTAATATGAGTTTTGTCTGTACCTTGATAATTGAGCCCAAGAATACCTGTTAACTTTCCTTTTTCTGCGACTGAATAATTCATCAGAATACTGTCGACTGCGGCAGGTAGTGATTGTTTTTCAAGTAAATAAACGTCTTTTAGTTGATCTTGCGTATAGATAGAAATATTCCACAAGCCATCCGCTGTACGTAAGGTGTTCGCTTGGTTTGTTTTAGCAGTTAAAATGACTTGTTTGGTTTCTTCATCTGTCAGACTAAATTGCTTATCATTAAAGCGAAGTTCAATTTTCTTATCACGGAAACTTGTTGGTATATTAAATTGGCGAATATCGAATACTTTTTCATCATCTTTAAACAGCACCGATTTCGGCTGGTACTCTGTTTGATAATGGTGTGGAGATAATAGACGATCAGTAAATGAATTTTCCGTGCCCGAAATTTTAAGATCTAAATTCAAATGTTGAATGACATTGCCCAATACCAAACGCGATTTTAAAATTTCGATTTCTGCTTGAGCAGGTTGCTTCTGCTCAATCATGCTCGATAGGTCACCTAATAAAGCTGCAGAAGCCCCTTTATTTTCTTCTACTTGTACCAAGGCATTGACTGAATAGGTATCTGGAGTTGCTCTTAAGTATAGTAGGGCGCAAATTAGACTCAAAAGGATACACAGCGCAATTAACTTCCATTGTGCGATCAATGAGAAAAATAGTTCTTTTAAATCAATAGTATCTTCTGTATTTGTAGTTTGGCTCATAATCGTACATCAAAGTTAAATATGTTTAGTCCAATCTGCTACACAGGCTTGTATAAGCAGGGAAGTTTCATCAAAAAAAGCTTGATCATGTTGATAGGGGTCAGGAATATTTTTTCCTTGCCAATGACCTAAGCGAAATGTTTTTCCTTTTGCAAATGGCCATGTTTGCTCAATGTGCTTCTGTTGATTTTGGCTCATGACTAAAATCAAATCAGCTTGCTTAATCAATTCAGCATTAAGTTTCCTTGCAATATGAGGGCTCATGTCAACCCCTATACGTTGCATGCAAAGCTTTGCTTTGTCATCAGCCGCACATCCAATCATGCCAGAAATACCTGCAGAGTGAATTGTGAGCTGTGGATGGTTTTGTTTGAGTAAGTACTCTGCCATAGGGCTACGACAGATATTACCTATACAAACGACCAAAATATTTTTGAACTGCATTACTGCCCCACACGGTCAATATTATAAATCACGTTTGAGAACGGAATGACTTGATTGATGACACGTTGCCAGCGCGTTAACCCTGAGGCATCGATATACACAATATCATTGCTTTGCATTTGAAATTTATTTGCCAATCCAAAATCACCAATACTGGTTAAATCTAGGTGATAGACATCAGTGATCCCTGCATCACGATGACTACGAACCACATAAATTTTGCTTCGACTGCCTGAAAGTGGATTCAAACCGAGACTTTCCCCAATGACATCACTTAAGCTAATACCCTGATCTCGCATCGGGATCGGTTTGTTTTGTCCCGATTCACCCATTACATAAATTTTCTGATTTTCTTTTGAATTTACATAAAGTGTATCATTAGGCTGAATCAATAAATTGTGTAGTGAATAACCCGCCTTTTCAAGCGAAATGCTATTGAGATTATAAGTTTTACCTTGGCGGACAAGTGTAATAGAGGTGTTATCTCCTAACTGAGTATTGATACCGCCAGCTAAACCTAATGCAGTATAAACACTGGTGGGTTGGTCAGTTAACGTAAACTGTCCACCTTTCATGACACTGCCTTGTACAGAGTAGCGTTGTCCTTGATACGATAGAACACGAGCAATGACGTCGGGAGTTTTTAAATACCGTGAAAGCTGGCTACGTAATTCTTGGTTCACTTGTGTTAAAGACTTTCCTGCGGCTTTGTAGCGACCAATAATAGGAAATTGGATATAACCACTTTGATCAATTTGATAGCCATTGGACTTGATAGCTTCTTCATTACTGATGGTATTTGTAGGTGGAGTAATTTCTGGATATGCCCAGAGATAAATCGAGAGAATATCTCCAGCACTGAGCTTGTAATTTTTTTGAGGAATGTTGAACAAATGAGCAAAATATTCTTGATTGTATTGTGCAAGTTGGACAGCTGGTAATGATGTTTGGGTAAGCTTTACAACATTGACGTGTGTGCCTAAATCCGTTTGGTAAATCCCTTCCTCTGGTAAATCATAAGTTTGTAGCCCGGATGTAAGAGCACATCCAGTAGATGTCATAATAACGGACAGTAAAATTATAGATTTAAAATGTCGCACAAAAATTCCCATTTTAGATTTTTTAAAATCGTTTCAATTAAACAGCATTTTACCGAAGTTCGCTTTGGGGTATATAACAAATTGTAATCAATTTTATAGTAAAGGTTCTTCTCGGCCTATCAATGTTATACATTTTGTGAAATTTATCGTACTAAGATAGGCAATACATTGCTAAATCGTACTGAAAAATGGAAAAATGAAAGACCATGCTTAGTGTTTGGTAAAAAATCATAACAGAAAATTCATGTTTTTCTGGTAGTATTCCCGCCGAAAGATATATTCGTTGAAGAATTATTCAGTAATTATCGCTTTGATTTGAACTGGTAGCTAAATATTTTGATTTAAAGAATATTTGCCTAGTACTTTAATTTTTTATTTAGTTCGAAGCGAATTCTAGTTGCACAAGATTGTTAAGGTTTACTATTTAAATTTCTAAAAATCTACTTACAAGTTATAAGGAAACAATAAGGTGAAAAGAGTATTGCTAGTATTTGGTACTCGACCAGAAGCGATAAAAATGGCCCCTTTGGCCTTAAAGTTACAACAGTTTAATGAAAATTTTGAGACTAAAGTCTGTGTGACAGGTCAACATCGTCAAATGTTGGATCAGGTGCTAAGTTTATTTGAATTAACACCAGATTTTGATTTGAATTTGATGAAACCAGGGCAAACGCTATCGGATGTGACCTCTGGGGTACTTAAAGGGTTAGAACAGGTGTTTGACGCATGGATGCCTGATGTGGTTCTGGTGCATGGTGATACCGCTACGACCTTTGCTGCTTCATTAGCAGCATATTATCACAAAATAAAAGTAGGCCATGTCGAAGCGGGCTTGCGCACAGGTGATCTGTATTCCCCTTGGCCAGAAGAAGCCAATCGAAAATTAACAGGTGTACTTGCCAATTATCATTTTGCACCGACCCAATCATCGTATGAAAATTTAATTAAAGAAAATGTGAATCCTGCAAATATTGTAGTAACAGGAAACACCGTGATTGATGCTTTGCTGCAAGTCAAACAGAAGGTTGAGCAAGACCAAGCATTAGTAACTCAATTTCAGCAAGAGTTTTCATTTCTTGATGCAGATAAAAAACTGATCTTAGTTACAGGACATCGTCGTGAGAATTTTGGGCAAGGCTTTTTAAATATCTGCAAAGCATTGGCTAATCTAGCTAAAAAATACACTGATATACAAATTGTTTATCCTGTGCATTTAAATCCGAATGTACAACAACCTGTTAACGAACTGTTGGCGGGTATTGCCAATATTCATCTGATCGCCCCGCAAGATTATTTACCTTTTGTGTATTTGATGAATCGTAGTTATCTGATTCTGACCGACTCTGGTGGTATTCAAGAAGAAGCACCATCACTGGGTAAGCCAGTTCTGGTCATGCGAGATACCACTGAAAGACCTGAAGCGGTTCATGCAGGAACGGTACGTTTAGTGGGTACAGATACAGAAACCATTGAGCGTTCAGTCATAGAGTTACTTGAAAATCCAAATGTATATGCTGAGATGGCAGAAGCCCATAATCCGTACGGGGATGGTGATTCATGTCAGCAAATTATTGATTTTCTTAAAACAAACTAAGCCGAAATTTCCATTTATTTTGATTTAAAAGTATAGAGTATGAGCAATTCATTCAAGCATATCTGCGTTATAGGATTAGGTTATATTGGTTTACCCACAGCTGCGACATTTGCTGCACATGGGGTAAAAGTTACTGGTGTTGATGTGAATCAACACGCGGTAGATATGATTAATCAAGGTAAAGTTCATATTGTTGAGCCTGATTTAGATGCTTTGGTTCGTGACGTCGTTGCTCAGGGTAAATTGTCTGCTCAATTGGCGCCGACTGAAGCAGATGCTTATATTGTTGCAGTTCCGACACCTTTTAAAGATGATTATCAGCCAAATCTCAAATATATTGAATCTGCTGCTAAGGCTTTAGCACCTTTTTTAAAGCCAGGTAATTTGGTTATTTTAGAGTCGACATCACCTGTGGAAGCGACTGAACAAATGTCGGCTTGGTTAAGTGAAGCACGTCCAGATTTAAGCTTCCCGCAACAAAAGGGTGAAGAGGCTGATATTTTAGTCGCGCACTGCCCAGAACGTGTGTTGCCAGGTAAAGTTTTACAAGAATTGATCAGTAATGACCGTATTATTGGTGGAATGACACCACGTTGTTCAAAAGCAGCATGTGATTTATACAAAATCTTTGTAAAAGGCGCATGTATTGAAACCAATGCTCGTACCGCAGAAATGTGTAAGTTGACAGAGAACTCATTCCGTGACGTCAATATTGCTTTTGCAAATGAGCTTTCAGTTATTTGTGACAAGCTAGATATCAATGTATGGGAGTTGATTTCACTGGCGAATCGTCACCCGCGCGTCAATATTTTACAGCCAGGACCTGGGGTCGGCGGTCACTGTATTGCGGTTGATCCTTGGTTTATTGTGGCAAAGACTCCAGAACAAGCTCGTTTGATTCGTACTGCGCGTGAAGTGAATGATGCCAAACCTGAATGGGTGATTGATCAGGTTAAAATTAAAATTGCGGATTTCTTACAAGCAAATCCCAATAAGACGATTCAAGATGTAACGATCGCTTGCTACGGTTTGGCCTTTAAACCAGATATCGATGACCTGCGTGAGAGCCCAGCACTCGAAATCACGAAAAAATTGGCTGAACAAGGTTTAAATATTCTTGCAATAGAACCGAATATTCATGAACTTCCTGCCAAGCTGCCTTCAAATATTAAATTGATTGCTCTTGAAGAACATCAACAAGCAGATATCCATTTGATTTTGGTTGATCATAGACAGTTTAAAGATATGAACTTCTCTTTTTCTTATGTAGTCGATACGAAAGGCATTTTATAAATGTATAGCCTATTCAAATTTTTTTTTAGACTAGGCGATTACTATCGTGGTCTAAAATTATTTTTGTTAATTAATTTATGTGGCGGGATCTGTAAAGGAATTCCTAAAGTTGGGAAAAATGTCATTTTCAAATACCCACCGCATAAAGGTATTAAGTTTGGTAAAAAATGTGATATAGGCTCTTTTATACAATTTGATATACCACCAGGTGGTGTGCTCGAAATTGGAGATAATCTTAAACTAACGAACACAATAAATATTGCCGTATCCAATAAAGTAAGAATAGGGAGTAATGTACTTATTGCTGAAGGAGTTTCAATTAGAGACTCGCAGCATAATTACTTAAATTCAGAAGAGTTAATATCACAGCAAGGTTTGGAGGTTGGTGAAATAGAAATAAAGGATGATGTGTGGATTGGTAAAAATAGTATGATTTTACTCAATACTGTCATTAATAAAGGATGTGTGATTGGCGCCAGCTCTATAGTCAAAAGCAAAACAACAGATAATTACGGTGTATATGCTGGTCTTCCTTTGAAAAAAATTAAGGAAAGGACTAGTAGATGAGAATTTTTATAAAGTTGATGAGCAGTGGAATTCTTGTTCAGGTATTGATGTTGCTGTCGACTTTAGTTTTTTCTCGTATTTATTTGGTGGATGATTTTGGTGAGCTTGCATTTTATGCAAGCTTTGGTTCAATAATGGCAATTATAGGGGGATTGCGTTTTGATTATATTTTATTAAAAGAAAGTATATCGGATAAAGTTGGAGCATATTTTTTATCTAATATTTTGAGTCTTTTTTTAAATTTAATCATCTTGTTGATTTTCTTTTTTATCCAATATTTCTTTCAATTGTTGAACTATAACCTATTGATTTTATTTTTATTTGGTTTTGGTTTTAGTCTTTTTAATAATCTCACCCAATTTTTTGTGGCACAAAAGAAATATAATTACTTTATAACTTTGAGATTTATTCAGGTAATAACTGTATTTGTTATTGCTATTTTAGCTTACGCTTCCCAATATGAATTAAAAGGGTTGTTGTGGGCATATGGTGGGTCTCAATTTTTATTAGGTTTAATGGGGTTTGGTTTTCTCTTAAAAAATAAATGGGTTGAGGTTGATTTAGCATCTCTTCATAAATGTTATAAGGAGAATATTTCTGAAGCTGGAAAAAACTCTTTAATAAGTTTCATGCAGTATAGTACACCCCTTATTCCGGTGTTTGTTGGTGGAATGTTCTATGATAAAAAAATCATAGGAGCATATTTCGTATTTTCTCAAATGATTAGTGCACCTCTAAGTGTTGTAAGACGAAATTTACTTATATATTTCAATGGGGAATTTTCTTCCAGAGAAAAATTTTATCACGCTTTTTCTAAAGTATTTTCTCTAACCCGTTTTTTTCTCTTTTTAGGTATTTTATCTGTCCTACTATTAATAACTTATTTCTTTAAAGATGAGTTAACACTTTTAGTTCTAGGAAGCCAGTGGTCACCTTACGCTTATTTGCTGTTGCCGTTAGTGTTTTATTTTGTTTTTGACAGCCTTTTACAACCTTTTACAACACTTTTACCATTGTGGAATAAAGTGAACATTTCTTTGTTGTACGAAGGAGTTAGGTTTTTCCTGTTAGTGATTATACTTCCAGTATTAATTTATATTTTTAAATTTGATTTTGTTATTTTCCTAACAATATATATTTTAATTATGTTGTGTGTCTATCTGATGATTTTTTATAAAATTTTCAGTCTTCATTCAAGTTTGGAAGAGAAATGAGGGGTGCCTATGAAAATTAATAAAGAAACGATCATTATCGGTGGAATACCAAATCCAATTGGTGGAGTAACTACTTTTTTGAGTAGATTAATTAAGGCTTACTCTCAATATGTTGTAATGCTATTGGATTTGTACCCAAGTGAAGATAAAAAAATTCCTAAGAATTTTTCTGGTCATTATAAGTTAGCTAAAAATAAAATTATCGCTATTTTTCTGGTTTTTTTAGCCCAGTTAAAATATAGGAATAAGGATTTCTTCTTTAATTTCTCCTCTGGGAATAGCCTAGTATTTTTTATTTTTCTACCAAAGATAAATAATGAGTGGTCTTTAATGCTACATCATGGTCATTTATCGAGTAAATTACCGAGGTTTATAACCAAAATTATTCTAATGAAGTTTGATAGAATATATGCTTTGAATCAGAGGCAAGAGGAGTTTTATAGGAGGTTCAAGTCAGATCTCAATATAATTCAAGAAACTTCTTATGTTCCTGCAACTCTTGTTGACATTGAAAATGTTGAAAAAGAAGTTGTGTTAGATAAAATTAATGAAGGTTATAAAATACTGGTGGGTTCGGGTTTCCCTAGGCCCTTATATCAGCATCATTTACTGATTGATCTAGTTACTAGAAATCAGAACCTTTTTTTATTTCTTTTTCTATATGGCGAAGGTGAGCTGAAGGATGAGCTTTTAAAGCTTAACCATCCTAGGATAGTGGTTTTCTTCGATAAAGATGAAGATATTTTTAATTTTTACCTTTCTAAATCAAATCTGTATTTAAGACCAACCTTAGAAGATAGTTTCGGAATAGCATGTGCTGATGCTGTAGAGTTTGGTATACCAGTAATTGCCTCAAATGTTTGTAAAAGATACTCAGGTGTCCACACTTATGAGTTAAATTCGGATCAGGAATTCTATGAGCTATCAAACAAATTTCTATAGTTCGTCAAATGTTATAGTTCTACTGATATTAAGTTTTCTAACTATTGCAATAACATTAGTTGGCTTAGATTATGAACCTATTGTTATGCTAGCAAGAGGGATGACATATTCATTAGCAGGTTTTCTTGTTTTATGTTATTTGTTTAAAGGAGGCTTAGTTGTAAAACTAGAAAAATCTCTCTTTTTCTTTCTTTTATTAGTGTTTTGGGTAGGTGTTCGTGCCAAAAATTTTTATGGTTTGGGGTTGTTGCTGCAAACAATATTACTTTTTCTAAGTACCTTTGTTTTGAGGAATTTAAATTTTAGCTTTAAGGTGGATAAAGCAATATTAATAGGTGCTTTCTTTTATTTATTAATGGCTTTTGTACATTTTTTTATAACTCCTATTTTTGGTAATAGCAATTATATCGGTGTATGTGGTCTAATTTTCCTTGTTGTCTTTTTTTCAAAACAAACCAAAATATATTATCTTTTCTCTTTGCTATGCTTGGTTTTTATTGTTTTATCTGGAACGCGCTCAGCAATATTAGGTTTAGTGGTCGGATATTTATTATTTAAGATATTTAATTTACGGACTTCATTAAGAATCCTATCTCTCATTGGATTTACTGTACTAGCTATTTTATTCTTTAAATCTGGGCTCTATGACTATTTAAACTCTGATGATTTTGCCCAACTGGTTATTGATAAAACAGGTAAACGTCTAGAGTCAGGCCGTTTTGAAATTTGGGATCTCATTTTTTCGAATATGAGTTTTTCTAACTATATAATTGGACTGGGAGGTGGAACTGATTACGAGGCAATAATTGGTAGTAAATTAAGTGCCCACTCCGGCTATGTATATATTATTTCCTCTTATGGCATTGTTGGCCTATTTCTATTTGCCATGGCTAGTATATTTTCTATTATTAGACTATTTAAAAAAGGATATTATTTTTCCTTTTTATTATTTGTAGCTCTTTTATTCCGTGAATTCTTTGAAGTTACTTTACTACATAATAGTTTTCCCATTGCATTGTTTTTTTGGGCTTTTTTATCAAACGGCTATTTAGACCAGTTAAGACTCTATAGACTTTCTTCAGGCACAGTAAAAGATTAAGGTAATTTATGAAACAAATTCTTCAAGATATGGCAAATGGTGGTACGACTGTGACCGAAGCTCCAGTACCACAATGTTCAAAAGGTCATTTACTGATTTCTACAACGACTTCGCTTATTTCTGCTGGAACAGAACGTATGTTGGTTGGATTTGGTAAGGCATCTCTAATTGATAAAGCACGACAGCAACCTGAAAAAGTGAAAATGGTACTGGAAAAAGTACAAACAGATGGTCTGTTAACAACTTACGATGCGGTAAAGTCTAAGTTGGCCCAACCACTTGCATTAGGTTATTGCAATGTGGGTATCGTGCATGAAGTAGGTGCCAATGTAGATGATTTCCAAGTTGGTGATCGTGTTGTGTCAAATGGCCCACATGCTGATATGGTGAAAGTACCTAAAAACCTTTGTGCAAAAATTCCAGATAATGTCAGTGATGAATTTGCTTCTTTTGCTGTCGTCGCAAGTATTGGTTTGCAAGGCATTCGTCTTGCTCAACCGACTTTGGGCGAAAGCTTTGTCGTGACAGGTGCGGGTCTTATTGGTCTACTCACCATCCAGATGTTAAGAGCAAACGGCTGTCGAGTTCTCGCCATTGACTTTGATCAAAGTAAATTAGATTTGGCAAAACAATTCGGTGCAGAGATCTGTAACCCTGGTAAAGGTGAAGATCCAGTTGCTGTGGGTCTGGCATTTAGTCGTGGTGTGGGTGTAGATGGTGTCATTATTACCGCGTCAACCAAGGTCAGTGATCCTGTTATTCAAGCAGCACGAATGAGTCGAAAACGTGGTCGTATTATTCTAGTCGGTGTAACAGGCTTAGAGTTAAACCGCGCAGATTTTTATGAAAAAGAACTCAGTTTCCAAGTTTCTTGTTCATATGGTCCAGGTCGTTATGATACTGGATATGAAGACAAGGGTAATGACTATCCACTTGGCTTTGTTCGCTGGACTGAGCAACGTAACTTTGTTGCCGTTTTGGATATGATGGCTGCGGGTACCTTAAATGTAGAACCATTAATTACGCAGCGATTTGAATTTGAAGATGCACCTAAAGCGTATGATGCATTGACGGAAGACAAATCTGGTTTGGGTTTATTGCTTAAATATAACTCTCCAGTCGAAACTCGTTTAGAAAAGCGAGTGGTATTACGCCCAATTTCTATTGAGCCAAAGAATGCTGTTGTTGGTTTTATTGGGGCAGGCAACTATGCTTCACGTGTGTTGATACCCGCTTTCAAAAAAGCATCTTCTCAATTACATACCATCGTAACTTCTGGCGGCATTAATGGGGTTATTCATGGCGAAAAAACAGGATTTGCCGAAGCTTCGACAGATCTGGATGGTTTATTAAATAATAAAGATATCAATACCGTCGCGATTGCGACCCGCCATAATAGCCATGCATACTTTGTAGAAAGAGTTTTATCGGCAGGTAAGAATGTTTTTGTTGAAAAGCCATTGGCTCTGACTGTCGAAGAAATTGAAAAAATTGAAACGGTCTACAATCAAAATATACAGAATAATCAATATGCACGAGTCATGGTGGGCTTCAACCGTCGTTTCTCACCACAAGTGCAAAAAATGAAAACTTTGCTAGATACAGTGAAAGAGCCGAAAAGCTTTATCATGACCATGAATGCAGGTGCGATACCCGCGGATCATTGGACACAAGATAATGCAGTTGGTGGTGGGCGTATCATTGGAGAAGCATGTCACTTTATCGACTTGATGCGCTTCCTAGCAGGTTCAAAAATTGTTTCTATTCAGGCTCGACGTATGGGCGAAACTGATGCAGTACAGGTTCTAGAAGATAAGGCTTCAATTACGCTTGGTTTTGAAGATGGGTCATTTGGCACCATTTTCTACTTGGCAAATGGCGCTTCAAGCTTCCCTAAAGAGCGTGTAGAAGTCTTTACAGCAGGTCGAGTACTACAATTAGATAATTTCAGAAAGCTAAAAGCATTTGGCTGGCCTGGATTTAACAAGATGAATCTGTGGCGTCAAGATAAAGGTCAAGATGCTTGTGCTGCGGTCTTTGTAGACAGTATTCGAGATGGAAAAGAAGCACCAATTCCTGCCGATGAAATTTTTGAAGTTGCTAGAGTGACCATTCAGGTTGCCGAAATTTTAAGAGCACAAACATGAGTTTAGTCATGAAAGGTCAAACAGCGCTTGCATTAGGGCTGTTTAATTTGTTCAGAGTGTTTAAATATCGTGTGGGCGTAAAAACAGGTCTAAACCCTGTACAAAAGTTGTCTGCACAATTGCCAGCGGGTTGCTTCTTTAGTCAGAGTGCACCCACTGGCGCAATGAATGTGCCCGTAAACTCAACGTTAACAGCCTTTGGATACCTCAAGTATCCAGTGGCTGGACAGCTGCCGAATTGGTTCTATAGCCCTTTAACCCAACATACCTTTCAAAATACAGAGAAGGCGTGGTATCAAATTCCAGATTTTGATGGAAATGTTGGTGATATTAAAGGCATTTGGGAGGCTTCTCGTTTTGACTGGCTAATAGACCTTGTGCTACACGAACGTCAAGTGAGAGATGGGCAAGCACTGGTTCAGCTTGATTTATGGTTGAATGATTGGTGTGAGAAGAACCCTGCTTATTTTGGGCCGAATTGGAAATGTGGGCAGGAAGCATCCATCCGTGTCATGCATATCATTACTGCACTCATCGGTTTAGAGCAAGAGCAGCATCCACATGACAATGTCTGTGCACTTATCGAGGCACATTTAAAGCGTATTGAACCTACAATTGATTATGCCATTGCTCAGGATAATAATCATGGGACATCTGAGGCAGCAGCATTGTATATCGGTGGGGCTGTTCTAAATCTTTGGAAACCTAAGCCTCAATATCAGCAATGGCAGGCATTGGGTGAGAAATGGTTGCTGAACCGTGCAAGCAAGCTCATTATGCAAGATGGCGGTTTTAGTCAATATTCGATTAATTACCATCGCGTGATGCTGGATTCTTATTGCTTAGCTGAAATCGTCCGCCAAAAATTCGAATTGAAGCCTTTTTCAGGACAACTATACCGTCAATTGCAGAAAGCGACAGACTGGTTATATGTATTAACCCAAGCTGATGGAGATGTCCCTAATTTAGGTGCCAATGATGGTGCGCGACTGATTCCTGTAAGCCAAACGGATTATCGTGATTTTAGACCAACAGTTCAGTTGGCAAGTACCTTATTCCATCAACATCGTTATTATTCTGAACCAGATTCATATGATGAAAGTCTAATGTTCTTTCAAATACAAAAATTGAAGCAAGATAACTTTGAGCTGCCTTCGCGAAATCAATTTTTTAATGAAAGCGGTTTGATTAGTTCTCAAAATAATAATTTCTTTATTGCGCTCAAATTGCCGAAATTCAAATTTCGTCCAAGTCAATGTGATGCTTTGCATCTGGATGTTTGGTTTAAAGGACAAAACCTTTTACGCGATGGCGGAACTTATAGTTATAATTCCACCGTAGAAGATTTAAATTACTTTTCTGGCGTTGCCAGTCACAATACCGTTGAGTTTGATCAACATCAACAAATGCCGCGTTTAAGTCGCTTTTTATTTGGTGCATGGCTGACACCAAAAGAATTAACGTATAGCGCTAATGAATTTGGTTGTGGTTATCAAGATCATTGGGGTTGTACACACCACCGTAAAATTTCATTAACAGATAATGCAATTAAAATAGCAGATAATATCTCTTGTTTTCAGCAACAAGCGGTCTTACGTTGGCGTTTACAGCCAGATCATTGGGCTCTTGAGAACAATGTTCTAAGCAATGGTAAAGTGGAGATTATTTTAGAGGCTGAGCATCCGATCACCCTTCGTTGGAGTGAGGGAGAGGAGTCTAGGTACTACTATCAAAAGAGCAAAGTGCCTGTTTTAGAAGTGATTGCTACACAAGCGACTACAATTTTTACTGTAATTAAAGATTTAACATGAAAATTTTATATTTCCATCAGCATTTCTCGACACCTAAAGGGTCAGCAGGAATCCGTTCCTATGCTATGGCTCAATCGCTCATTCGTAATGGCCATCAAGTGACGATGGTTTGTGGTTCTTTTGGTGCAGGTCAAACGGGTTTAACCCAGCCTTTTAATAAAGGAATGCGCCGTGGTATGGTCGATGGCATCGATATCATAGAATTTGAACTGCCTTATTCAAATGCGCTTTCTTTTCTCAAGCGTATTTTAATTTTTTTAAGTTTTGCTTTCAAATCGATCAAGGTTGCTTTGACTGAACAATACGATGTTGTATTTGCGACAACAACACCATTAACGGCGGGTATTCCGGGTATTTTTGCCAAGTGGTTTCGACGCAAACCATTTGTTTTCGAAGTCAGGGATCTATGGCCAGAGTTGCCTAAAGCGATGGGGGTGATCAAAAACCCAATTGTTTTATGGATGATGTCTGTGCTTGAGTGGACCTCTTATCATTCAGCTGATCGTTTAGTGGGATTGTCTCCAGGTATTGTGGACGGCATTATTAAACGAGGGATTGCCCCTGAAAAAGTAGCCTCTATTCCAAATGGTTGTGATTTAGATATTTTTGCATCTGAACATCAAGCATGGCGACCTGAGGGCGTTCAACCAACTGACCTCATGGCAATTTTTACTGGGACACATGGCTTGGCCAATGGTCTTAATGCCGTGCTAGACGCAGCAGTTGAATTGAAAAAACGTCAAAGAACAGATATTAAATTGGTTCTCGTTGGTGATGGCATGCAGAAAAAAGCATTGCTTGAACGAGCGGCTGAGCTTCAATTGGATAATGTGATTTTTCATAATCCCGTTAATAAAGCAAAGTTGGCAGGTCTTATGGCCAGTGCGGATATTGGGTTACAAATTTTAGCTAATGTCCCTGCCTTTTATTATGGAACCTCACCGAATAAATTTTTTGATTACATTTCAGCGGGTTTACCCGTTTTAAATAATTATCCGGGTTGGTTAGCGGAATTAATTACCAAAGAGCAATGTGGTTTTGCTGTGCTCCCTGAAAATCCTCAAGCGTTCGCCGATGCCTTGGAACAGGCAGCTAATCAGCGAGAGCAACTGATTGAAATGGGCAGAAATAGTCAACAGGTCGCCAAAGAGCAGTTTAATCGTTCTATTCTTTCACAGAAGTTTTCTGATTGGGTTACAGGAGCGTAATATGCTTAAACGTTTACTGGATATTGTTATTGCTTCAATTGCTTTGGTATTACTTTCACCCTTATATTTTTATGTGGCTTATAAAGTAAAAAAGAACCTAGGCTCGCCAGTCTTGTTTCGTCAGGTTCGTCCAGGTTTGCATGGTAAACCGTTTGAAATGATTAAGTTTCGTACCATGAAGGATGCACTGGATGAACAGGGCAATCCATTACCAGATAGTGAGCGTTTAACACCTTTTGGCAAAATGTTACGTTCGACCAGTCTGGATGAAATGCCTGAGCTTTGGAATGTGATTAAAGGGGATATGAGTGTTGTAGGTCCACGTCCATTACTGATGGAATATCTACCTTTATACAACAAAGAACAAGCCAAACGTCATGATGTACGTCCAGGTATGACTGGGCACGCACAGGTCAATGGGCGTAATGCAATTAGTTGGGAAGAAAAATTCAAATTAGACACATGGTATGTTGAAAACCAGTCCATCTGGCTCGACTTTAAAATCATGTTGAAGACTGTACAGAAAGTGATTGCTAAAGATGACATTAGTGCAGAAGGTGAAGCGACGATGACTCGCTTTATAGGATCGAAACATAAGGATAAAGAATAATGTCGGATAAATTGATTGGTGTTTATGGTGCAAGCGGATTTGGTAAAGAGGTTATGCCTCTGGTACGTGCGCAATTTACTGAATTAAATAAAGAACATTTTGTATTTATTGATGACGGTCAGGCAAATACAGATTTAAATGGATATCAAGTATTAAGTTACACTGATTTTATAAATAATTCTAAAACCGATAAACGCGTGACAATTGCAATCGCAAATAGCCAAGTACGTGAAAAATTGGTGGCTCGTTTAGATCAGGACAGTGTTCAACATTTAGAAATTCAAGCAGCGAATACGGTTATTTTAGATGAAGTAGAAATGGGTGAGGGCAGTTTACTGTGTCCTTTTACATGCATTACTTCAAATATTAAAATTGGCAAGTTTTTCCACGCTAATATCTATAGTTACGTTGCCCATGACTGTGTGATTGGTGATTACGTTACCTTTGCACCAGGGGTGAAATGTAATGGTAATATTCATATTGAGGACCATGCCTATATTGGTACAGGTGCAGTGATCAAACAAGGTACACCAGACAAACCATTAGTGATTGGTAAAGGCGCTGTGGTTGGTATGGGCGCAGTCGTGACCAAAAGTGTTCCCGCAGGTGTTACTGTTGTAGGTAATCCAGCCCGAATTTTAGAGAAGAAATAAAGATTTTTAAAAAATCAATTTAGGAAAGAGATATGTTAAACACTGCATTTGAACCATGGCCAAGCTTTACACAAGAAGAAGCAGATGCTGTCTCTAAAGTACTGTTGTCGAATAAGGTAAACTATTGGACGGGTCAAGAATGCCGTGAATTTGAAAAAGAATTCGCAACATTTGCAGGAACACAATATGCAGTGGCTTTAGCAAATGGGACAGTAGCGCTTGATGTTGCATTAAAGGCTTTAAATATTGGTGCCGGTGATGATGTTATTGTTACTTCGCGGACATTTTTAGCCTCTGCCAGTTCAATTGTGACTGCTGGCGCTAATCCTATATTCGCAGATGTTGAGTTGGATTCACAAAATATTTCGGCTCGGACTATTGAAGCGGTACTTACGCCAAATACTAAAGCGATTATTTGTGTCCATTTGGCAGGTTGGATGTGTGATATGGATCCAATTATGCAACTTGCAGCTGAGCGTGGTTTATATGTGATTGAAGATTGTGCGCAAGCACATGGTGCAGAATATAAGGGCAAACCAGCGGGTTCTATTGGGCATATTGCTGCCTGGTCTTTCTGCCAAGATAAAATTATGACAACGGGCGGTGAAGGAGGCATGGTCACCACCAATGATGAAGCGTTGTGGAAAAAAATGTGGTCTTATAAAGATCATGGCAAAAACTTCGATAGTATTTATAACAAACAGCATCCACCAGGTTTTCGTTGGCTACATGACTCTTTTGGTACCAACTGGCGTATGATGGAAATGCAAGCGGTTATTGGTCGCATTCAATTGAAAAAAATGACTGAATGGACTGAAATTCGTAATCAAAATATGCAGCGCATTTATTCAGCATTTGAAAAGACCCCATATATAACCTTTTTTCAGCCTTCGAATGATTATGTACATGCTGCTTATAAGTGTTATGTTCAAGTAAATGTAGATCAATTACCGGAAGGGTGGTCTCGTGATCGTATTATGAATGAAATTGCTGAATTAGGTGTTCCTTGCTTTAGTGGTTCTTGTTCAGAAGTGTATTTAGAGCATGCTTTTGACAATACGCCTTGGCGCCCTACTCAACGACTTCAGAACGCACAAAAACTAGGTGAAAATAGTTTAATGTTTTTAGTTCATCCAACTTTGAGTGAAGATAGTATTAATCAAACTATTTCTGCTATTGAACAAGTACTTACTAGAATTTAAATGCTCTGATGTAAAGTGAATGCTTCGCTTTTGCATTCACTTTACATTTTTACATTTGTTTGTGGGTAGCAAATAACTTAAAAACACATTTAGTTTACTTATATAAATAGCATAGAGAAGACTCACCCTGTGAAATCAGTCATTCTGCCTTTGGTTACATCGCCACGATATGCCAAACAATTATTTTTAATCCTTTTGGATTTTTTAGTTTTTCCTGTCTTGATTTGGTTGAGCTACGCATTACGTGAATTTAACCTAGGGGCAGAAGTTGTTCCTAATATCTCATTTGGATCACTCTGGGTAAGTGTTTTAGCAATCACTATGTTATTGATTTGTGGAACATATCATTTTATTGTTCGTACATTCAATGAGGTGTTCTTTACACGCTTAGCGATTGCAACAGGGTTAACCGTTCTTGGACTTTTTGGGCTGGCATATTGTACAGAGGCTTTTATTCCGACATCAATTCCTTTGATGTTTGGTTTCTTTATGTTTTCCTGGATTTGGTTCAGCCGTGGTGCTATTCGATTTATTGTGCGAGCATGTTTGCAAACGGATATTCCAAAAAGAAAAATCGTGATTTATGGGGCTGGATATGCAGGCCAACAAATTGCAGCAATGTTGAATCGTTCTGATGAGCATTTTCCTTTATTTTTTATTGATGATGAACAGTCATTATCAGGGCAAATTATTGGTGGTTTAAAAGTTTATAATGCTGAACATGCGCTTAAACGTCTGGAAAGAGAAACAGTTGATGAAATTCTCATTGCTTTACCATCTGTAGGGCGTACGCGCAAAAGTGAAATTATTCAATTTCTTGAACCTGCACATATTAAAATTACCGAAATTCCTGGCCTTACCAAGCTTGTAGATGGCGACATTAAAGTCTCAGACATCCGAGAAGTAGACATTATTGATTTACTTGGACGTGACCCTGTTCCGCCGATCCCTGAATTATTGGCCAAAAATATTCAACATAAAGTAGTGATGGTCACAGGGGCAGGTGGTTCTATTGGTTCAGAACTTTGTCGACAAATTATAAAGAATAACCCGCAGAAATTGGTTATTTATGAGCTTAGTGAATTTGCACTGTATAGTATTGATAAAGAGTTACGTCTTAAGTCACAAATAGAAATTATTCCGATTTTAGGAACAGTCCTCGACGAAGCTAAACTTGAGCGTGTGATTGAGCAGTATAATGTACAAACTGTATACCATGCAGCGGCTTATAAGCATGTGCCATTGGTCGAGTGTAATCCAATTGCAGGACTAAAAAATAACTCTATTGGTACAGCCTTTAGTGTGAATGCCGCGATTAAAAAAGGTGTAGAGACTTTTGTACTGATTTCAACAGATAAAGCTGTGCGTCCGACCAATGTAATGGGGGCATCTAAGCGAATGGCTGAGCTTTACTGTCAAGCGATGGCAGAAGCACAGCAGCAAACTCAAATTAGTATTGTTCGTTTTGGGAATGTATTAGGTTCTTCAGGTTCCGTTGTTCCTCTGTTCAAACAGCAGATAGCAAAAGGTGGCCCAATTACAGTGACACACCCTGAAGTGACGCGTTATTTTATGACTATTCCAGAAGCATCACAGTTAGTCATTCAGGCTGGTGCTCTAGGTGCTGGCGGAGATGTATTCTTACTGGACATGGGAGAGCCTGTTCGTATTCAAGATTTAGCACGTCAAATGATCGCGTTGAGTGGCTTAAAAATGCGTGAAGAAGGGTCGGATATTGGCGACATTGCCATTGAATACTCTGGATTACGTCCAGGTGAAAAGTTATATGAAGAGTTGCTAATTGATCATGAAGATACACAGTTAACTGAGCATAGTCGAATCTTACGTTCATTTGAAAAGCATTTCTCTTTAGATGAATTATTGCCGATTTTCGAACGCATTTATGGCTTAACTGCAATTGATCAAGACATTGACTGGGCACTTACTCAGTTAGAACATTATGTTGATGGCTATCACCGAAGTCGAGAAGTTAAGGTAAACTAAGCTTTAATGATTTAATGAACGCAAATGTCTGGATCTGTGATGACAATTAAAAAAGCCATTCTTCCTGTTGCGGGTCTAGGAACCCGTTTTTTACCTGCAAGTAAGTCCATTCCGAAAGAGATGGTGACAGTCGTTGACCGCCCAGCGATTGAGTACGTTGTGAAAGAAGCTGTCGCGGCGGGTATTGAGCAGATCATTTTAGTCACGCATTCATCTAAAGCATCGATTGAAAACTATTTTGATCGTAACTTTGAGCTTGAAACAACGCTCGAGCAGAAGCAAAAATTTGATTTACTCAAAGAGATTAAGGATATTCTGCCCGCACATGTCAGCGTAGTCAGTGTGCGCCAGCCGCAACCCTTAGGACTTGGACATGCAGTTTTATGTGCAAAGTCGATTGTGGGAAATGATGATTTTGCTGTGCTGTTACCTGATGTTCTAGTTAAAGATGCTGATCCAACTAATGATTTGAGCTTAATGATTCAGCGTTTTAATGAAACAAATGCTTCACAGATTATGGTTGAAGCGGTGCCTGACCATTTGGTTGATCAGTATGGTATTGTTGATGTAGCTTCTGTACCCAATGAAGGTCAAAGTATAGTGATGCAAGGTATTGTTGAAAAACCAGCAGTGGGTTCAGCACCTTCTAATTTATCTGTGGTCGGACGCTATATTTTGCCCGCTGAGATTATGCAACTTTTGGAACAAACACCGAAAGGTGCAGGTAACGAAATTCAATTAACCGATGCAATTGCCATGCTACAACAGACCAATACGGTTGAAGCCTATCGTATGAAAGGTCAAACTTTTGATTGTGGTAGTAAACTGGGTTATTTAAAAGCCGTTCTACATTATGGGGTTGATCACCCGACGTTGGGTGAGGCATTTAAAGCGCTTATCCAAGAGCTTTAATGATCAGCGGGAAACTCTTATGAAAGTTGCAGTATTTGGACAAACCCTGTATTCAGGTGTTATGGCGGCATTGCTAGCTGAATGTGGACATCAGGTCTTTTGGTGCGATATCTTAAAAAGGTCGGCTTCAGAGCAAGCCTATACCCAAGATGATGCTGTGATCAATCTACTCCATAAGCAAGAAAAAAGTGGATTTCTGCAATACTGCAATTTTAATGCGATTCCTCTCGATATCGATGCTTACTTTTTTAGTCTGAGTCCGACAGAAGAATCACAAGGCATCGAAATTTTAAAAGAACTCAAACAGCGGCCTATTATTCATCCTAAATTGATGATCAATGCCTCGACTTTAGGGTTACATGGCACTGAAAAATTTGAAAAAATATTATCGGACGATGATTGGGTGTATTTGCCTGATGTAATCCAAGAAGGTAATGCTTTACAAAGCCTAGTGCAGGCAAAACAACTGACAGTGGGCTGTTCAAGTGAAACGAGTCAAATTAAAATTCGAGAGTTACTTCGCCCTTTATTTCCAAGAGAACAACAATATTTGTTTATGCCCGTTTTAGATACCGAGTTTACTAAACTTAGTGTTTCAGGCATGTTGGCAACCCGCATCAGTTATATTAACGATTTAGCTGTGGTGGCTGAAAAGCTAGGTATCGATATTGAGCATGTACGTCAAGGCTTGGCGGCGGATAGTCGAATCGGGGCTTCATATCTTTATCCAGGTGCTGGCTTTGGCGGTGAAAATTTCTCTCATGATGTCTTAACATTGGCAAATACTGTTTCGGGGACTGGAGCGAAGAGCCAATTATTGGCACAAGTTTGGGATATCAATGAGCAGCAAAAAGAAATTCTCTTTCGTAAATTATGGAATTATTATCATGGGGATTTGGCGGGTAAGGTGATTGCGATTTGGGGTGCATCATTTAAAGAAAACACGTCTCGCATTCAGCAATCTCCAATTCATGCCATGTTAAAAGCGCTTTGGGCACAAAATATGGTGGTCAAATTGCATGATCCTCAGGCATTGGCCGAAATTGAAAAACATTATGGGCATCGAGAAGATTTGATTTACTGTACCGATCAATATGAAGCAGTTGAGGGAGCACATGCTTTGTGCTTATTAACCGCTTGGAAGCAGTATTGGAGCCCTAATTATTCAGAACTACTCAAAAAAATGCAGCACCCACTGATTCTAGATGGTCGCAATATTTATGATCCATGCTATGTCAAAGCCCAAGGCTTTGCCTATCAGGGAGTAGGGCGATGAAGCATCAAAATAAACCATATCCCGTTGAAGATATTAATACAGCCATTGCCAGACTGCAGGGCTTGAAAGATCATTTTGAACAGCATCATCTGAATGATCTTTTTGCAGATGATTCGACTCGTTTTGAGCAGCTCTCTGTCGTATTAGAGCCGATTATTTTTGATTTTAGTAAACATCGTATTGACCGAAGTGTAGTTGATTCTTTAGTACAGTGGGCGCAAACACGAGATTTAACCAACTGGATTAAAAACTTATTCTCAAGTACAGCAATTAACTATACTGAACAGCGCTCAGCCATGCATTGGGCTTTACGTTTACCAAAATGTGATCAACAGCATCAGGCTATTGCTGATCAGGTTCATGAACAATTGCAAAAAATGTATGGATTGGTCAACAAAATTCACGAGGGCCAATACCGTGGCGCGACTGGTGAAGTGATTCAAGATGTAGTCAATATTGGTGTGGGGGGGTCTGACTTAGGGCCGCTGATGGTCAGCCATGCTTTATCTGATTTTAAAAAATCGACACAAAAGCCTTTAAATCTGCATTTTGTTTCAACAATAGATGGAAGTCAGCTTTCAGAACTTCTGCATAAGCTTCGTCCAGAAACCACATTATTTATTATCTCGTCAAAGTCATTTGGTACGATTGATACACTCTCCAATGCTCAAACGGTACGTCAGTGGCTTGAAAAAGCATTGGGTCAAGAGGCCCAAACCTTAAAGCATCATTTTATTGGCGTATCGACCAAGCCTGAAAAAATGACTGCTTGGGGGATCGCGCCAGAGAATCAATTTTTATTGTGGGATTGGGTGGGTGGTCGTTATTCTCTGTGGTCATGTATTGGACTTCCAATTGCTTTAACTATTGGAGTGAATGGATTTAAGCAGTTTTTAGCGGGTGCTTATACCATTGACCAGCATTTTCAAAATGCCCCTTTTGAGCAGAATATTCCTGTCTTGATGGGGCTTTTAGGGGCTTGGAATAATAATTTCTTAGACATTCAAACCCATGCTGTTTTACCGTATGACGGTCGCCTCAAGTACTTTGCATCCTATCTACAGCAGCTTGAGATGGAATCGAATGGTAAGTCGATCCAACGCAATGGTGAAAAAGTTGAATGGGATACCTGTCCGATTGTATGGGGCGAGGTGGGACCGAATGCACAGCATGCATTTTATCAACTGTTGCATCAAGGGACACATTCGGTGAGTTGTGATTTCATTGCACCAATACAACGTTATAACGCAAATCAGTTTACCTATGTGGATAATGCTGAGGCATTGATTGAACAGCATCATTTGGCACTTTCAAATTGTTTAGCACAGTCACGTTTATTGGCATTTGGAAATCAAGCGCTAGATCAGAGCGAATTAGCCTCTTTGCCTGAATATAAAAAATATGAGGGTAACCAGCCAAGTACAACAATTTTAATGCAAGAGCTTAATCCTTATAGCTTAGGTATGCTCATCGCGATGTATGAACATAAAGTATTTGTACAATCCGTACTTTGGAATATTAACCCTTTCGATCAATGGGGTGTTGAAAAAGGCAAGGAAATTGCCAACCAGTTACTGCCTATTTTAAATGGTCATCAACAAGATTTATCTGCATTAGATGTTTCGACTCAGGGTTTATTAAAAATTTTATTAGGAAAAATAGATGGCTAATATTTTAGTGACTGGTGGGGCGGGTTATATCGGTTCACATACCTGTGTTGAACTCCTTGAAGCTGGACATGATGTGATTGTGCTCGATAACCTCTCAAATAGTTCAGAAGAGTCATTAAAACGCGTTCAAGAATTGACTGGAAAGGCCCTTAAATTTATTCAGGGCGATATTCGTAATCAAATCGATTTAGATCAAGCTTTTTCTTCCAATCACATTGATGCAGTGATTCATTTTGCAGGGTTAAAAGCAGTAGGTGAAAGCCAGCAAATACCACTGACTTATTTTGATCATAATATTTCAGGTTCAATCCAGTTAGTGCAAGCGATGGAGCGTGCACACGTTTTTAACTTGGTGTTCAGTTCATCTGCAACTGTTTATGGAGAAGAAAACTCACCGCCATATCAAGAAAATATGGTTTTGGGGATGCCAAACAACAATTACGGCTATACCAAATTGATTGTAGAACAGTTATTAGAAAAACTGTCAAAGGCAAATGATGAGTGGTCAATTGCCTTGTTGCGCTATTTTAATCCTGTGGGTGCACATAAAAGCGCTCAAATTGGTGAAGATCCTCAAGGAATTCCAAACAATTTAATGCCTTATTTGACACAGGTTGCAGTGGGATGCAGAGAGAAACTGTCTATTTTTGGACAAGATTACCCAACTGATGATGGAACCTGTGAAAGAGACTTTATTCATGTGGTTGATTTGGCAAAGGCGCATGTTTTAGCTGTTGAAAATAGACTGAAGCATAAAGGTTGTCGTGCGTGGAATATTGGGACAGGCATTCCAATTTCAGTATTAAAAATTAAAGAGACTTTTGAAAAAGTGAATGGCGTTATCGTTAATTCCGAGTTTGTTGAGCGAAGAGCTGGTGATTTAGCATGCTTCTATGCAGATGCTTCAAGAGCCAATCGTGAATTAAACTGGACACCCGAATTGACATTATAAGATATGTTAGCAGACAGTTGGAATTGGCAAAAGCAGAATCCCACAGGCTACAAAGCATAATTTTCTATAAGATTTTTCCGCACAATAAAATAGGCACTTAAGGTGCCTATTTTTATATTTAAAACCGAGAAATTAATTTTGAATCAACCGAGTCAATTCATCAACATAGTCTTGCATCGGCTTTGGATGTTGGTCTAAACGAGTTTCAATATTTAAACGTAACAGGGGCTCTGTGTTTGAAGCACGTACGTTAAAGCGCCAAGCACCAAAATCTAAACTTACGCCATCTGTGTGGTCAATACTTGGATTTTGATCTGCGAAATGGTCAAAAAGCTTTTGAATCGTGATTTGAGTATCTGCGACTTTAAAATTGATTTCCCCAGAGCAAGGGAATTTAGTGATCATCTCTTCAACCAATGAGGACAATGATTGTCCAGTTTCAGACAGTACGGAAACAACCAACAACCATGGAATCATTCCACTATCGCAATAAGAAAAATCGCGGAAATAATGGTGTGCAGACATTTCACCGCCATAAACAGCATTGTGCTCACGCATTTTGTCTTTAATAAAGGAATGTCCTGATTTAGACTGAACAGGGATACCTTGATATTTCTCTACGACATCAAAGGTGTTCCAAATTAGACGTGGGTCATGGACAATTTTTTCGCCTGATTGTTTGAGTAAGAAGGCTTGTGCTAAAAGGCCAACAATATAATAACCTTCAATGAACTGTCCTTTTTCATCAAACAGGAAACAGCGGTCGAAGTCACCATCCCATGCAATACCCATATCTGCGTGATGTTCAAGTACAGCATGGCGTGTGCTATCACGATTTTCAACTAAAATTGGGTTGGGAATGCCATTGGGGAAATGACCATCGGCTTCATGGTGAATTTTAATAAATTCAACAGGGATATTTAGGGCTTTAAATTTTTCTTCGATCGCATCAATGACATGACCTGCGGCGCCATTTCCTGCATTTACGACCAATTTTAATGGGCGGATTTTAGCAGAATTAATATACCCCATAAGATGGTCAATAAACTCAGGCAGAATATTATATGGTGTGGTTGAGCCTTTTTGCGTGACTTCTGTAAATGCCCCCGATTCTGCTAAGGCTTGGATTTCTGCCAGACCACTATCTGCACCAATAGGGCGTGCTTGTTCTCGAACCAATTTCATCCCATTGTAATCCATGGGGTTATGGCTCGCCGTAATCTCAATACCGCCTTGAACATCGAGATGAAATGCACCAAAGTAAACCTCTTCTGTACCTGTCATACCAAGATCAAGGACATCCACCCCAGCATCATTTAAGCCCTGAATAGTGGCTTGTTTGAGACTTTCACTGGTCAGACGGATATCGCAACCGATAACTACAGTTTTGGGTTGATAAATTTGTCCATAGGCACGGCCAATTTTATAGGCAATTTCTTCATTTAGCTCTGTCCCGAGCTTGCCACGAATATCATAGGCTTTAAAGCAGGTAAGTTGCGACATATGCAATTCTCTATTTAGATAAAGAATAAAGGCTGGATATGTATGAAAGTAATAAAGTTTCATACTAACCTAGCTCTATCTAATTGATATTTATAAACTGTAAATAATTGAAGAAAAAATAAAGTTTCATACTAAACATCATTTTTTCTTCAATTTTTACTATACGTTGAGTAATAAAGTTTCATACTGAAATGAAACTTTAGACTCAGTAAATCACCTTTCATTTTATCTCAATGATGTTAAAAAATCAGTGTAAGCTTTTAGTTTTTCAATATCTTGAAGTAATTGGTTTTTTCTTCTCAAAATATCTGTTTTTAGTTCTGGAAAGTCTATAAGAGCTTGTTCGGAAGCTTTGATTTGGTTTTCATATATCTTTTGCTTTTCTTTTAATTGTTTGGCCTTGAATTCAAGTTTTCCCGCATCATTTTTTACGGTTTTAATATCAAATTGCTTTTTAAAAGTATCCATACTTTTTGTTTCAATAAATGTTGAAAGTCTTGGATTATCTAAATGAATGTTTTTAAGTAAGTGGCCTTGTTGTACAAGTTTCCTCAGAAGTCTATAAAGTTGTTGTTGGTTAGCTCGTTGTTTTTCTTCTTTAGAAAGATTCAAATTGTTCCAAATCTTGTTTGATGTCCATCCATCAATTTGATTTTTGTCTAGAAGGTAAAGAAAAGATTGAAAGAAAGGAGAAGTAATTTGTTTCATGATAGAAAGCTGGAAAACTTAAAAAGAGGATTATAGTCCGTGGATATGTAATCCTCAAATGGTGATAGTTCTATTTTTTAAGCATTTGAATGTTTATGTCAGAACTTACTATTCAATTTGGTCAATTGGTTCGCAAGTACAGAAAAGAAAGAAACATGTCACAAGAACAATTGGCATTGCGCTGTAACATGGATCGAAGCTACTTAGGGCGAATTGAAAGAGGAGAAGTTAATCCTACCTTAGAAAAAATTTATGAGTTGGCTGATGCTTTAAAAATTTTACCTACAAGTTTATTACCAGTAAATTAAACTTTGAGTTCAACTTCGTAAGACCATAGTCTTTTTAATCCTTGAGAAGTTTCACGCGAATAACTTAAGCATTCTGGTAATAAAATAGTTATACCTCTGTCTCTGCCCTCTAACACCCAATAAATGGCGAAACCTAAAGTTTGAGCTTTTGTTGAAAGAGGTGCTAAATAGATATTATTTTTTCCATTAAAATTTAGATCTAGCTCTTTAACCAAGTCACTAATAACTTGGGCTGTAGCAAATGGATTATTAGCAGGAGAAAATTTTCTTTTAGTTATCCAATCGGAATTTTGAGTAATGCTCCCACTTAAAGCTGCTCTCATAGAACTTTGTTGATACATGTCAGCGCTTAATGATGGAAATGAGAATACAGGGTGATAAGTGGCACCATCTTTGTAAGATGCTATTTGTGATAGCATTTTATGGTCATAACCAATATTAATTATTAGATGATCTTTAAATTCAGAGTTCGATGTAGCAGAAATCCCACTTATCGATTTAACAATTGATGAAGTTGTTGTGCTAAAATTCGTATTATCTCCATCAGAATAAAACTTTGGTTCAGAATAAATAGCTGTGAATTTATCTACACCATTATATTTTAAAGAAGCCACTAAAAATATTAACACATGCCGCATAAAACCAGTAATATCGATACAAATGTTTTTATCACTTAAATCTCCAATTCTAGATAATAATTCATTAACTTGAGAAATGTCAGTGATATCAGATGGAATGATTACTTCATTTACTTCTGCGCTAGGTATTTCTTCATTACTAAAATGATATTCTGGATGGACTAGCCAAAATTTTTTAGTAGAAGTTATAGACTCAAATAATGTTTTGACTCTTTCACTATCATTAAAAGCAGAAATAAAAATATCAAAATTAGGAAGGTTCTCTGAAATTTTTGTATATTCAATTGGGCGAGTATAAAAAATAGAATAATCAATCATATGTATTAAACTTAAAAATTAAAAAGATCGTTATGTGCCAAAGATGATTCATCTCTAGTAAATGGTTGATTCCATTTGATATTATAATTTTTTAATAAAGCTTCAAATTCCTTAGCCCGATTAAAATCAAAAATAGCATTTACTAAGTTTGGTGGTAGTCCAATATCACCACGTTTACTAATTGGAAGACCATATATAGGTGAAATCATTGGATTGAGAGAAAATTTTCGATTAATTTTTAAATTATTTCTATTTGGTCGGCCATTTTTTATTTCAAATATAAATGAATAATTTAGTGCACTTTGCAAAGTTTCTTTAGATTGCTTTGTTAATCCTTCATCTGAAAAACTAATTAGTAGTGGGGAAACCTCTGGAATGTTTAAAGCAAATCTAGCTACACGTAGTAATTCACATAAATTTTTTACAGCATCTCTAGCAAGATCTGAAGGTCTGCCAAAATTTGAATCTTGTTCAAATATAAATCTCGCTGAATCTAAAACAGCTTTACTTTGGTCTTCTATAGATAATGGTTTTCCATTGATAAAATCTATATTTTTAAACCTCGCCAAATCATATGCTGCACCTAAAATACTTAGTAAGTTACGAGGGTTGCCAGATGACATTTCAATAAATGTATCCAGTCCAGCATAAATCATAGGTTTGGAAGATTCTTTATTTAATTGAGCAATTAAATCTTTTCTCCAACTAGAATATGAATCTCTATAAGACTTAATACTAGGATCTTTGGGGTCTTGAATAAAGAGAGTACAATCATTTCTAATTTTATTAGCTGTAGCTAAATAAGATTCATCACTTTTATATTCTTTTGCAAACCTAAGAATATTGTGTTTTTTTAAAATTATTGAAAAATCTCTGGTTAAAATATTTAATAGTTCTTCAATATCGTTAGGTTCAATAATGTTGGGTATTTCTTTGAGGGTTTCAATAAATCCATTAATAAACTTAAAATCTTTTCCATTGTTAAAGTTTAAATAATCAATAAATTCTTTATAATGATTATTTTTATTAACATTTTCAAAACATTTAGATAAGTTGAAACTGTTGCTGTCAATGATTTTTTCATAAACTAAGCGTTCTTTAACAAAAGAATAGGCAAAGTCTTTATAATTTGAAACCTCTTGAAGAATATCATCTAAATAGGTTTTTTTGAACTCAACATCTTCTCTATTTTCTTCGCCATTCCCAATAGTACTATATGTTTTAAGAGCATAAAGCCTACCACTTATTCTAAAAGTTACACTACCAGAACTATATCTAATTAAGGTATTAATGATCTCTTGTTGGCTTTCAGTATAAAAATTTTCTATTTCATCAATTAAGTAAAGGAGTGGTATATTTTTAAATGAAGGATGCCAAATATCTATTGCATTCTTAATTTTTATAGAGAAAGTACCTAGTGAAAATGGTGGAATTATGTCTAAAGATTTAGTAAATGCATAGGCATTAATTGCATTATCAATTTTTTTTAATTGTTGGTGAATCCAATTTTTAACAGAAATTAGATCAACAAGATTAGAAAATTCATTTTCATTAAGAACATAAGTGGATAAGAGTTTAATAAAATCATGATTATTAAACTTAACATTAGGTGTGGTTTTTTCTATATCGATTAATATCGAGAATAAATCTTCGGCTAATTTCAGTTCTAGATGAACGCCAAACAGTTGTTGCCATTTTGAGATATCGATATCATTCAAGCAAATAAAACGGCTAGCATCTAATGCATTTGCTCTTAAGAAAACACCTAGTGACTGATGTTGATTTACAATATCTAAGCCAGTTAAATTTGAACTTCTTAATTTCGTTGCATTATAAGAATAATGACGAAGTAAGTGTGTTTTACCTGTTCCTTTACCACCTAAAATAAATTTAGACTTTCTTAAAGTTGGTTCGATAACTGCTTCAACAAAATTTTCACTAATATCGATCCAAAGTTTATTAATTTCTTCGTCAGAGTAATCTGATGCTTTTGCAAATGAGAATGGATTCGAATTTATCATGTTTATGATCTCACAGAGCCATAATTTTTTTCAAATCTTTTGAAAATAGGAAACCAAGAATTACTCGTTTCTGGTATATAACCATCTTTCCAAAAAACTGGTAAAGTATTATTAGGGGTATTGTGAGAAAATCCAATTAATAGCTCACAATCACTATGACCGAATGGATTTGAATAAAGAGGTGAACCATAATGTTCAATTATTTTTTTAAAATTTTCCATATTAAACCAGTCAACTTTTTTGAAATATCTAGCTCCAGTAGTACAACTCTTATAACTCTCATCAAGTTCAAAAAGGCAAACCGCATTTCCATTAAAAACATTATGATCATTAAGAACTTCTAGGCCTTGACTGGTAGAAAATATTGACATAAAACTAATTTGTATATGTGGATTATTTTCTCTAATATTTGCAAGAGTATCTTTTAAATAGCCTGTTATTTGGGTTCCCCCTCCTACAAAGTCATCAAAAAAAACATATCTTTTAATATTAATGTCTCTAGCAATCCATTTAATTTTACCATTTTCATCTGATTCAGCTTTAAATGCATGATAAAGATCTCTAAATAGAAATTTTTTTAAATCATTAACTTGTCTGAAAATATATAATAAATGAGCTCCACTTTCGGCAGGATTACCTACACTGATGAAACGTGATAATTTTAATTCTTCTTCAAATAAATTATTTAAAAGTTCAAAATTAGTGGTGTGGTTATTTTTTTTACGTAGTTCATGAATAATAGGTGTCCGAAAGTAATCCCGATATAGAGATATTAGCATTTCTCTAATCATACGTTGACTGAAAAATATAAACTTTGAAAGTGCTAAAGTCATATATAATTTTTCTTCTTGTTCACTCAGTATTTGGCCAGTAAATTGAGATAGCCACTCTTCAATCTCTGGCATTTTTATTGCATTATCCCATATATCTGAAGCTAAAATTTTTAACTTAGATTCTATTTCTATATAATCCACACTGGAAAAAAAGTCATTCATACTTTTACTTTTCAAATACTAAAACGGTTTCACGAGATATTATTGACGCTGTTCGATTACGCTTTGTCATTAGCCCTCTAGATTTAATATCATCAATAAGAACCAGTTTCAATCGTAACCCATATTTTTTAAAGCAATAAGTCATAAACTCATCATTTCTTAGAGTTTCACCACATACCTGATTGTTTCCTAACACGAAGATGATACGTCCTTTAGGGGCTAGGATACGAGAAAGTTCCTGTGCTACTTGTTCCATCTCAATAAGATATTTCTGAGTTATTCTGGCTCTACTTATGTTGGTTTTGGCTATTTTCTCAATAAGATGAGTATATTTTTTTGGTAAATCGCCTGCCTTTAAACATAATAGTTCCGTTATTAAATGTTCTCTACCTATAGATTTTTCTTCTAAAGATCTTAATCCTTTTGGTGGAACAAAGCCTAACCAATTCAATGAAAGACTAGTAGATCGTATATATTTTTGTGCACTGCCATATGGTGGAGAAGTAATAATTAGTGGTACTGAATTATCTGGCATCTTCGTAGTCAGATCAAAATCTTTAAAAATATCCCTTGCATCTATCCCAACCTTTAACGCACTAATTCTTTTTGGAAATTGAGCGTTAGTCTGTCTAATACGTTCGATATTTGCATCTACAATACTTTTGAATTCCTCTATGACATTAAGATTTTGTATCCAGTCTAATCGCTTCTGAATTCGCTGATTCGTAGCTTCTGAAAATTTTTCTTTGGTTTTTAAACGAACAGGAACACTAATGGCTGGATCTGCATAGCTAATTTTTTTTGCCAAAGATGAAAAACAGACTTTAAAAAAGTCCTTTTCATCGATTTCATCAATTTCATTAATAGCTCTTAAAATAATTTCTAATTTGCTTTTATGTTCAGGTAAATACCACAGATGTGAATTCACCACATCAACTGCAGTGGCTTTTTGGTATCTTTTAGCTTTGACTAGAACTTTTTCTTTAATTTTTATTAGCTTATCAATCGAATAAGATGTTGTTTTTACCTTTGCAATTAATAAGGCAAAAGGATTTGCATCAGCTACCAAGGGTAAGAAACCCTGCATGGATGATTCTAAAGCTACTGTACCTGAGCCACAAAATGGATCTAATACAATTTTATTCTTAAAATTACTATGAGCTTTTAAGAAGAAATTAATTATGTGGGGAAGCAACTTTGCGGGGTATGGGTGAATTTGATGTGTTAACTGATCCCCAGCTTTTAACCAATACACAAGTTTTCTAAAATCGACATTGATTGGAGTTCCAGTAATAGAATACTCAAAAATCATTTTATCTAAAATTCTTTGGACGTACTCATCCTTCGGGGGAGAGTCTTGAAGAATATCTATTTCATATTCATCAGCAGTCATGTATCTATTGATATTCAACTCACCCATTTAAAAGATTGAACTCCATGAATTTTAAAGAAATCTAGCATAATGAAGAGCAGCTTAAATTATTAAACATATTTGGGCAAGCTAATCTTAATTAAGATTAGCTATACCTGTGAAATGTCAGTTTTTATTTTTATTGATAAAGATAGTACAGAGTCTGCTTGACCAGTTGTTTAATTCAGATTCTGAGATTTCCTGACGTTTACTATCCATTCTAGGATGGTTTAATGTACTATTTTTATAGCAAATATTTTTAAAAATTCCTTTTGGCCACCTTAAACATTGAGTGACTACAAGTTCCAGTACTTTAGCTCTATCACTAGTATTCCACTGATTTGTATCTTTAATGAATAGAACACGAGTCGAAAGCGGTTTTTTATTGTCAGATGTATCTACCTCTAAGATCACAATATTTTGATTATTAAGCTGGAAACTCACTTCGGCTACACATCTAGGATTGCCATCGGTTTTTACATGTTTGGAATGACCTTGAATGTTTGGTAGTTTGTGTAATTGAAAGCTGAAATTCTTGATAGGGTTCTCTTTGCAAAACAAATCAATCATTTGTTGAAATGCAGAGAATCGATCAAGATACAGGTGAAGGTCTTCAGTCTCATCTTCTGCACCGTTAAATTCAGCAGAGGGAACAGAGCCTTCAGAAACTGGCTCGTTAGTACTAACACCTGATGATTCATTAGCAGATGGTAGGTCTTGATCTTTTGTACCGTAATTTCTATGGCGAGATTTTTTTGATGCTTTCCTTGTCTCAATTGCTTCAAGAAACTCAAAACTAGTAGGAACTACATCAATAATTTGCACATCATCGTTACTACCTTCTTCGTCATCTTTAATTGTCGGTTCTTTCCCATTATTTTTAATGCCTGAAGAGCTTTCAGTTTTACCACCTGATTTTGACTCTATGAATTTATCGCTATAGAACTCAACCTCTTTTGAGATATGGCTTGAGATTTTTTGAAATCCTGAAATTTCATTTACAAAGAACTCAAAAGTTTCTGCTCTGTAGTAACCATAGGTGTCAAAGATTACGCCATCAAGTTGAGGTGGGTTAAAACAAAAATTCCAGATACGATATTGATCAAAATCATAGCCATATTGGGTGAAAAATTGGCTGATACTTTCGAAAGATTTCCTAATATCACTATCAAGTAGAATCCAAGATAAGATTCGTCGTATGCCAGCATCGTTGAAATGAGAAATTGGGTATGAGCATGCTGGCAAAATATTGATGAGGTAGTGATCTGGATTTGAAACAATATCGAAATCGATACTTAAACTGTTTTCTAAAATCGCTGATCTTGCTAAATATGGGGTATAGAAGAACAAAGACCGAGCAAGTTCAAATTGAGGGAGCTTAACTTTGATTGTTTCCGACATTGGCTGACCAAATTGATCAACACGTACTGCATCGAATAAGAAATAATGCTCTAAAAATTTTCCCTTTGCTAAGTCTGAATTGTAGGTAGAGGATACCCAATCTTGAGTTGAGGTAATTTTAAACCGTAAATGATAGCCTTTAGTATATTCTTGCGTGGGGTTGATATGGGTGTTTTTTCTCAACAACTTTGCATTGGAAAAATTAGTATAGTCTGATGAGATCAGACCATCTTCATTTTCTAGGCTTAAGTTAATTGCCCAAGTGGTAGAATTATGTTTTTTAAATAAGGCACCAATCTTTTTTATTTTCATATCTTTAGCTATGTGACTTATTTTAGCCATAATTAATCCTTTTAATTTGATTTAGGAATTTAAGAGCTTCATCGGTGAATCTTTCTTCGCTTAATCCCGATTTTCGCAAGATTTTCCAACCAGCTTGGTGCTGATTAAATATACAAAATTGAATAATAGTTCGAGTAATTCTTCGGATTTGATAATCGCTAATATCTTCTGAATAAATATTCAGAAATTTATTTGTTAAAGGAAGTTGGTGTAGGTTTTTTTCTACAGTGGAATGTTGAGGTAATTGTTTTAAATACCAATTTCTTGATTGTCTAGGCAAATTCAAATCGTCTAATGATTTATAGAATAATTTGAACAGTTGTTTTACCAGCTGCCAATCCCTCAGAGGCCAATTGACTTTTTTACGGCTTGATGTAGGTAAAACATGAAATCTTTTGTTTTGCGTTAGCAACCAAGTTTTATCATTGCGATAAAGCCATGCGTATAAAGCGGCATTTTTGAGTCTAGAGGGCTTTATTCCGTATTTTAGGATCAAAGATACCCACTCATTACGTTTTTCTGTGAGTGTTGATATGTCTTTATACTCCGTTCCTTGAATTTGTGTATCGGTATTAGAAGGATTAGATGGCATCTGATGGATTTCGCTTACAATGTCTTTCCACGTCCAGTCTTCAGGGTAGAGAGCCTCTAATACAATAATATGTTCAAGATAACTGAAAGACTTACGATGCTTTCTGAAGATTGCTTTAAGCCAACTTGTTTCAGATTTCAGTTCATCTAGGTGATGTTGCTGTAACCATTTTAGATCCCATGTTCTTATAACTGCTGCATGAATTTTTGAATGATCAATGTGTTTAGAAGCTTTGTTGAAACCTAATCGTTTTGCAATACGTTGATAAAATTGACTCCATTGATGGAAAGTAGGTGATGTTGTTGGTGGAAGCTTTAACAGCTGATCAACATACCTACTAACGATTAGATCTAATTCATGAGCAGGGTTATTAGGTTGCTTTCGATCTAGGATAAAACTTGCAGGAATAAATTGATGCCTTCCACACAAATGGGCTGTTGGTAAAAATTCTGTCAATTTAATTTTATGTTTGCTGCAACAATTTGCGCCTTGGATATACCAAACTCTTGACCAAAAGAATTCTCCATATTGGCGATATTGGTCTTTTAAGCAAAGGTGACAGTATCGATGCATTGATATTTGTTTAACTTTGGATGCCGCTACTCCTAATGTTAAATGGATAGAACCTTTTGATTGATTCCCCATCCATTGAAGGCATTTTAAACGTATGTTTTCTGGAGAAAATAAAGCGTGGATGGGAAAAAGCGTATGTTTATAGGCAAGATTTTCAAGCGTGTAGTGTGGTGGTAGATGCTTTAAAAGGCATGTTAGATGGCTAGGTAAATCAATCGTGGCAATAACCTTACGATTAGCAAATACTTCTTCGAGTAATTGCTTTGGACTTGTAATAGCATGGTGAATTCCAGCTCGTGCTATCGTGCTGTAAATTAACTCATTAGGATATGTTGTAGGAAAGTTCAACATGCCAATTCCACTATTACATTGATTGTACCCAAGTTTGAGTATCAAAAATTAAATCGCTTGATTGAAGAACGTCATAAAAATTTTGTGATTTTTGCTTTTGAGAAAATTTAAACCTTAAATCATCTGACGGTAAGCTCATCCATTCACTTTGTTTTATTTTTTTGAGATTCATTTTCTCGGGTTTAATTTCTTTGTCCGCCTTAACTTCAGTGAGCCAATTCGAAACGATAGGCATGAGTTCTTTCATATTAAGGTGAGGGAAGTCGACAAAGGCTTTTTTGATTGCAGAGATTACTTTAGATTCTGGATATCCAGTGGCAATCAGTAGGTTATGCAATCTTTGTGCATGTACATTTCCATTGTATTGTTCAACTTTTTCTTGTTCTTCTTCTATTTTTTTCTGAAGTAGAAGTAAGGTTTTGTCCACATATGGAATAGTTAGGTCGGAATAGAGTGCGATGCGATTAGGATCTCCAGACTTGAGTGCTTCTATCATTGGATGGACAAATTTGAGTTCATCTTCATAGACCTGTCTAAGCAAACGAGATGTAATTCTTTCTAGCCCTGTCATGATCGCTCGGCATTGAGCCAAGACAAAAAGTTTGACGACTATATCTAGTACGCCTTGAGAGAGTTCATACCAACAGTCTCGAATTTCTTCACTCAGTTGTTCTTTATTGGTTAGCCATTGGTATTTCCAAAGGGCATTGGTGAAAGCAATCCATTCTGTTCTAGTTGCGGTATTTGATAATGGGGGATTGTTCTTCATAGGTTCCCATATAACAGCCCCAAAACCAGCCCCACGACGCGCTGAACGTAGATCACCATCAAATATAAATTTGGCTTTAGGTGTGCCGACCATAACCACTGGCAAACCTACAACATTGATTAAGGTGACAAAAAAGTTCAGCATTTTTTCAGCACCACCTGAATTTTTAACACTCAGGTGTTGGATTTCGTCAATGACGAGCACACCAATAGCATAGGTATTGGTAATTTGACGCATATAGTTTAGTAGAGCTTCGATTCCTAATCTTTTTAAGGCCACTTTTCTTTCAAAATCTGTTCCCAATGCAACATCAATCGCCTTAAAGAAATGCAAACATAAATTTTTCAATGAGCCATCATGAGGGCAGTCTATTTTGAGATAAACGAGTTGAGTGAAGTTGTATTTTTCATGATAAATCACTTGAGGATAAAGATTCAGAATGCGTTGTAACGTTGTGCTTTTACCACTGCCTGAACAACCGATAAGTGAATAGCTTAAAGCTGTAGATTTCGGCGCATCAAAACGAAAAGCATTAATGTCTCCCGACATAATACGTTCATAACCATTTTGCAAATGTTGGTGCAATTTCCCATCAGCAATATTGCGCCCTACATAGCCTTGACGAATTAATATTGCAATTTTTTGTTCTAATGAAATATGTCGAGTAATGGGTTGAAAAAATTGATGAAGAAGTTGAGATGAAAGATGAATTCTTTCGTTCTTAGATCTCAGAATATCTTCAGGATTAAAGTCCACTTTACCAATCAGATTAGCTTTGATATCTGCAATTTCTTGCATGATTGGTGGAAGAGCTTCAATAAATGGATTGTCTTTATATTCACCAAAACTAGGTGTGTAACGGGCTTGAATAAAATTTAATGGCAAAGTCATTTAGTCATCCTCACCAAATAATTCGTCTGTTAAGTCTGGATAATGAACTGATTCAGCATCTTGAGGCTTAATTGAGGTTTTCAGTTTAGGCATTGGAATAATATTTGTATCCGCTATTTCTTGCTGTTTTACCTTAGCTTTGCGTTCACTACTTTTTTCTTTTGCTTTATTTTCAGTTATTTCAGCGATTCGTTGAGATGGTTTAATTGGACACTTCGAATGCTTAGTTTTAAATTTCTCATTGATAAAAGCTTCAAGCTCTCTTCGTTTTTTTGAAGCCTCTAGTTCGTGCTGTACAAGGTGCTCTTTTTGGGCTTTTTGCCTTTCTTTGACTTCCCACAAAGTACAATCTTTAAATTCTCTCGATCGATCGGAGAGAGACCCCATCCAATATTCGAGACTATTATCTTTCGGAAAAATATAAATTTTATTCACTGAGTAAGGATCATATGCGGCTTCAAGGTTTTGAGGACGAGAACTTCCTGTTTTACGATGTAACCAACCGAGATCAAGTACTTCTTTTGCTAGGTAGTAAAGACCAAATGCTTTAATGCCTAAGTCTGATATTGTGATTTTAGTACGTGGCAATAATGCGATTCTGAGAGCTTCTTCTGGAACATTTCTCAATTTTCCTGTTCTGTTTTGAATGCCCCAATTCCATAAATGTAAGGGTATGGTTGGTAAGTCATTGGGCATATCTGCTTCACGGTCATATGTTTTTAACACATGAAATTGATTGTGCGAGATGATGCAGGCAAGAATGATTTCAGTAAATTGGTGAATATTTAATGTGGCATCTTGGCGGTAATCATTACCACCAGTCTTTTTTACAGTGGTGCCTTCAACAACACCTTTTCCTTTACCTTCTTTTTTGAAATAAGCCTGATACGTATTGAAAGCTTGCTCTACGATGCCTTTAGCATCACCACGTCTAGCTGGCGCATTTTCGAGTCTTACAGCGAAAGTTTTTTCTAAGGCTTCAATTTGATAGCCTAATAGTTCTCCTCGATCCGCGAGTAAAGCATCAGGTAGACCCACAGCTGGCCAATCTTCTGGCTGAATTGAGATCCCATACTCAGCACAATACTTAACCTTGTTGGTCATCGCTATATTCAATGCTTGTATAGCAGCTAAATATGAAGGTGATTCAAAACCGATATAAAAGCCTGCGACTAATCTACTGAAGACGTCAATCACAAAGTAAATGGTGGGTCTACCAACGATACTTTCTGGATTTGAATTTGAAACAAGATAAATATCAGCGATCGTGGCATCAATTTCATAACGTGCACCAGGGCCTAAGGCTTGAGCGTTAGATGTTGATTGCAAAGGACGATAGTCTTTGCGGTAGTTGGATGTACCAATACGAGCTTTTACGCTTTCAATTTTTTTGAATTCTTTTTCGTAGTAATACTTAAACTGCCATATTGTTGGAATATCTGATTCTGCTATATCGGGATATAGATTTTTATAAGTGGTTTGAAATTTTCGATATACAAATGGGAGTGAATGTTTGTTGTCTTTTAAAAAGAATAATTTAATGGTGCGATAGAAAAGCTTTTCAATATCTTCATTAACATTAATGCCTTGTTCACTATTATAGATACGAGGTCGACCTAATTTTTTGTCTTTAGCTGTTCTTTTTTGACCCTTAGCTCCACTATTTTTGTAATCAGGAAGTAATGCATTAGGAGTTTGTCCTCTTTGCCAATATCTGCGAGCTAAGCGATAAATAGTTTGTTTGGTGACGTCATGTTTATCCATGATTTCCCTAATTATTTTTCCTCTTTGAGCTGGAATATAAAATAACTCATGAGAAATTAGAGGGTAAATAAGAGCATAATTTTGGTCACGTTTTATTTCTTGTATTGATTCCTTCTTCGGCTGAATGAAAGCAAGTGGCTCATGTGGGTCTATTGCTCTTTTAATATTGCCATCTTCCAAACCTTTTAAGATTTCTGTTCTACTAACTTCAATTGGAAAAGCATTTTCCAAGTCAAGATTAATCCAAATCACAGAGTCAGGTAGGATAGTTAAAATCCTAAATAAAGAGCTTTCAAAACTTAATACTTCATTAATTTTCAGCATGAAGTACCTCATTCCAAATATTAAGCTCGCCCAATTGAATATGATCTGTATTCAAATCCTTAAAAGAAATATTAAGATCAAATATGAAATACCGCTGAGCCAGCAAGTCTCTAATTTCTCTTAAAGATTGTCCTAACTCAAAATGATATTTTTGATCAACAGTTCTCGCTAATTCATTAATCTTTTTAGATTTATTTTTAATAAAAATATCTGCATAAAAGTTAAGTTTATCTAGCGTATCTTGTTCACTCAGTTCCAGAGTATTTATTGAACTGTATAACCATTGAATGTTCTGGCTGACAGTTTTAGGAACTTGATACTCGGTAAAAATATAAAAAGGTATGTTTTGCTGTTTCCAATATTGTCGTTCAATTTCTATTTTTTCTATTGTGCGTGGGTCATTGAGAGCATTTGAATATTTAACTTGGACTACAAACTTAGGTGTTATTGAATTATGTGTATCCACTAAAAAATCGCTTGTCATAATTTGATAGTGTTTGCCAAATCTAGGGTGAGGGATTCCAATTGTCTTCGCAATTTCTAGAGTTTGTTCGAGGTCTAAGGGATATTGTTCTCGGATATCGATAGTCGTTGAATGCCATTCTAGTAATAGAAAAGTAGAAAGCTCTAGATCGGAGAGAAGGTGATGAGTTCTTTGGCTTTTATGACCAAAAACTCGGTGAGATCGACCTTCTGAACTCACATCTCGAATTGTGAGCCAAGGCTTATAGTTATTTCCAAAACCCTGTCCTCGTCCTTCTTTAATCCATTTTTGAATTTTGAGTTCATGATTTTGTGTGTTCTTAAAGTTGGCCATAAAAAAATCCACACATCATGCTGTTTAGAGCATAGCTTGTGTGGATTTTTTGAGCAATTCGGTATTACACTTTATTACTCAGTATGAGACTTTATTACTTAGTATGAAACTTTATTACTCTCATACAGGATATCCAGCCTTTATTTAAATAATTATTCTACAGTGACCGATTTAGCGAGGTTTCGAGGTTGGTCGACATCCGTGCCACGAAGGACTGCAACATGATAAGACAGCAGTTGTACAGGTACGCTATAAACAATTGGAGCCAATATTGGGCTAATGCTTGGTACATAAACCACATGCTGACGGTCTTTGGCTTTAATGCCACTATTTTCATCGGCAAAGACAAAGAGTTCACCACCACGAGCTTGAACCTCTTCCATATTCGATTTGAGTTTATCGAGCATATCATCTTTCGGTGCGAGAATGACCACAGGCATGTCATTGTCGACTAAAGCGAGCGGACCATGTTTAAGTTCACCTGCGGCATAGCCTTCAGCATGGATATATGAAATCTCTTTGAGTTTTAACGCCCCTTCAAGTGCGATCGGGAAATTCGTGCCACGACCTAAGAATAAGCAGTGCTGCTTCTCTACGAAAAGTTCAGACAAACGTAAAATTTCAGGGTCATTACGTAAGGTATCTAAAATTACTTTAGGGGTATGCCAAAGTTCAGCCGTAATCTCAGCCACATGCTGTACAGAAATGCTTTTCTTAACTGTACCGATTTTTAGGACCAATAACATCAGTGCTGCAAGCTGCGTGGTAAACGCCTTGGTCGATGCTACACCAATTTCAGGACCCGCTAGTGTAAGCAGACTATGATTGGTCTCACGTACCATAGACGATGTTGCGACATTACAAATAGTCATGGTGGTGATATCAGCACCTTTTGCTGCAGCACGTTTTTGGGTATCACGCAGTGCGGCTAAAGTATCAGCGGTTTCACCAGATTGTGAAATGCAGACATAAAGTGTGTGATTGACAATTACAGGGCTGCGATAGCGGAATTCGCTCGCAATTTCTACTTGGCACGGTAAATCAATCAGTTGTTCAAACCAATATTTGGCAATCATCCCTGCATGGTAGCTGGTCCCACAGGCAATGATTTGGATTTGCTGAATTTTTTGGAAATCCGCGACTGCATTGGCAAGAAAGTCTTCACGCAGTGCATTGCCATCTAGAGCTTGAGAAATGGTTTGTTGAATCGCTTCGGGTTGCTCATAAATTTCTTTGAGCATGTAATGTTTATATTCACCTTTAGATGCATTGCTGACGGCAGCATCTAATTCTTTGATTGGGCGCTCGACCCGTTGACCAGCGACAAAAACTTCAATGCTATTGCGGGTTAAACGAGCAATATCACCTTCTTCAAGGTAAATAAAACGATTGGTAATAGGCAGTAAAGCCAATTGATCTGAACTGATAAAGTTTTCGCCAATACCGACGCCAATGACCAAAGGTGAACCTTCACGCACGGTAATCAGTTCATCTGGATGGTCGGTATGTACGATACCCAGTGCATAAGCCCCTTTAAGCTGAGGCACAACTTGTTGCACAGCTTCCAGCAAGCTTGGGGTAGACTTTAAAGCATCTTTAACCAAGTGAGCGACCACTTCAGTATCGGTCTGTGAGGTAAATACATAGCCTAAAGCTTCAAGATCGTCTTTGAGTTCTTGATAGTTTTCAATAATGCCGTTATGGACTACAGCAACATCGCCTGAAATGTGCGGATGTGCATTATCTTCAGTGGGTTTGCCATGGGTTGCCCAACGTGTATGTGCAATACCTAGAGAACCGAGAATATTGGATTGATTAACGGCTTCTTCTAGATTGGATACTTTACCGACACGTCTTTCGCGTAAAACTTGGCCTTGATTGACCAGCGCTAAACCCGCAGAGTCATAGCCACGATATTCAAGACGCTTTAAACCTTCAATTAAAATATTGGTAATACTACGTTCTGCAACGCCACCGACAATACCGCACATAATTTAATCCTCTTATTTCTTCATCTTTTGTGGACGTTGATAGTTTTCTTTTTCAACTTGCTTAGAGCGTTCTACCGCTAAGCTATTCTCTGCAACATCACGGGTAATGGTTGAACCTGCGCCGACGGTTGCCCCATTGCCAATCGTGACAGGTGCAACCAATGAGCTGTTAGAACCAATAAATGCAGCATCACCAATGATGGTTTTAAATTTATTTGCACCATCATAATTACAGGTAATGGTCCCAGCACCAATGTTCGAGCCCGCACCAATTTCAGCATCACCCAAATAAGTAAAGTGGTTGGCTTTTGAACCGAAGCCAATGCTGGTGTTTTTGACTTCAACGAAGTTACCAATATGCACTTCAGCCGCCAGTTTTGCACCTGGACGTAAACGAGCAAAAGGACCAATCTGCGCATCTTCACCAACCATAGCGTTATCAAAGATGCTATACGGCTGAACTTTTGTACCTGCTGCGATCTTGGTGTTTTTGATGATACAACCTGCACCAATTTCTACATGGTCGCCGAATTCACATTCGCCTTCAATAATCACATTGATGTCAATGCGTACGTCCTGTCCAACGGTTAAATTTCCACGAAGGTCAAAGCGACTAGGATCAATTAAATGCACACCTTGCTGCATCAACTTTTTGGCTTGATCGGTTTGGAATTGGCGTTCTAATGCGGCGAGCTGAATACGATCATTGACTCCTTCAACTTCGAAGGCTTGTTCAGGCTCAACCGATGCGACTTGCATCCCATCTGTTAAGGCCATTGCTACAATATCAGTCAGGTAATATTCACCTTGCGCATTATTATTGCTTAAGCGTGGTAACCACTCATGTAATTTGGCATTGCTGACACAGTAAATACCTGTATTAATTTCTTTAATCTGATGCTGCTCTGTGGTCGCATCCTTATGTTCAACAATCGCCTGAATCTGACCATTCTCACGCACTATACGCCCATAACCTGTTGCATCGGCTAAAGTTAAAGTCACTAGACCAATGCCTGTCTCGGCAGTTGCATTGAGTAATTTTTGTAGCGTGTTTTGAGAGATGCAAGGTACATCGCCTGATAAAATCAGTGAGCTGCCTTCCTGTGGAAGGACGGGGAGTGTCATTTGCACTGCATGACCTGTTCCGAGTTGCTCAGCTTGTTCCACCCATTCAATCTTTTCATGAGTAAATGTTTTTTGAACTCGTGCTCCGCCGTGCCCATAAATTGTAATAATATTGGCTGCATTTAATTTTTTTGCAGTGTCGATGACATGACCAAGTAAAGGACGTCCTGCAAGTGGTTGTAGTACTTTGGGTAAAGAAGAACGCATACGTGTTCCTTTACCTGCAGCAAGAATAATAACAGTCGTTGACATGTTCTAATCCTAAAAATGGCCTAAGCCACAGTGAAATAAAAATAAATCCAAATACAAAGTGCAGCCCAAAGTCCTGCAATCAGGTCGTCGAGCATAATACCAAAGCCACCTTCGACTTTTTGGTCAATGACACGAATCGGCCACGGTTTCCACACATCAAAAATACGAAATAAAATAAAACCCAGGAGCAGCCAGAGCCAATTCATTTGCCCTAAATACAGGACAGGCAAAAAGGTGATGGACTGGCCAGCAAACTCATCCCATACAATACGCCCATCATCATGGACGCCCATCACTTTGGCAGTATGCCCACAGATATAAATGCCAATTAGAGACATGAGGATGATGGCAATAATGGTGTTCGATAAGCCAATTGCAAGCCAAATCGGGACGAACAGCAGTGCGAATGCAGAACCAAACGTTCCTGGTGCTTTGGGTGCTAGCCCTGAGCCAAACCCTACACCACAAAATACGATGAAACGGTCATACCAAGACATCTGACGAAAGAGGATAGGGGGCTTATGCAAAGTGTTGATATCCATTAAATTGCAAGGAATGGTCTAAGCCATTTTGTTGAAAACGCAGACCACTTTCGGCATCAATTTTTCCAATGACACTGATGCTGCTATGGTTTTGTTGTTGCAAAAGTTTTTCATAATTCTGCGGGCTTATTGTAAAGCATAATTCATAGTCATCGCCACCCGCCAAAGCATATTGCCATTGTTGTTCTCGTGTTAAATCTTGTAGCGTGGTGTTGATGGGCAATTGATCAAGCTGTAGGGTCGCGCCCACATGGGATGCTTTTAAAATATGACTTAAGTCTTGTGCTAAGCCATCTGACACATCAATCATACTGTGCGCTAAGCCTTTGAGTGCTTGCCCCAGTTCACAGCGTGGGGTAGGGTAGTCTAAACGGTGTTGGAGAGGGTGGCCTAAGTGTTGCAGGGCAAAAGCAGCATCGCCGACAGTACCACTGACACAAATCAAATCACCCACTTGAGCGGCAGAGCGAGTGATGGCTTGACCGATATCGACCCAACCCAGTGCTGTCACGGAAATGGTGAGATGTGGGCTTTGGGTGGTGTCTCCACCAATTAAACTCACGCCAAATTGATCACAGCAATCATATAAACCCTGACTAAAACCTTTGAGCCAGTCATGATCAATTTGGGGTAAGCTCAAAGCCAGTAAAATACTCTGAGGTTTCGCGCCCATTGCGGCGATATCAGATAAATTGACCGCGACAGATTTCCAGCCAATCGCATGTGGGCTGGTATCAAGCGGGAAGTGACGTCCAGCAACCAAGGTATCGGCACAAATGACCAATTGTTGCTGTGGTGGTGGGGTGAGCAAGGCTGAGTCGTCACCGACGCCTAAATCGACAGAATGAGGACTCTTACGATTAAAATAGGTATCAATGATCGAAAACTCAGCCATACAACAAATCTACTACTGTGAGTTCGCTTGTTGCTTTTCTGCTGCACGTAAAGTTGTTGCTAAACGATCTAATACACCATTGATGTATTTATGGCTGTCTGCACCGCCAAAATGTTTAGCAAGCTCGATCGCTTCGTCTAAAACCACACGATATGGAATTTCAAGATGTTCCTTGAGTTCATATGCGCCTAAACGAAGGGTCGCAAGTTCAACGCCATCAAGCGCAGAAACTTCGCGATCAAGCACAGGGATTAAGAGCGCATCCAATGCTTCATGATTGGCAACCACTTGGGTTAACAATTCATGATAATAGCTCAGATCCACTTTGTGCATGGCATTTTCCACACGCGTACGTGCTTCAATCTCATGGACTGGATTGTGGCTCATTTGCCATTCGTAAATTCCTTGTACAGCAAAGCGACGCGCTTTACGTTTTGCTGCATAAGTTGCTTGCAATGTTTGCGACATAGCGTTAAATAGCCTTTAACAAGTTAACCATTTCAATTGCAGTAAGAGCAGCTTCGCCGCCCTTATTACCTGCTTTTGTACCCGAGCGTTCAATCGCTTGTTCAATACTATCCGTAGTCAATACACCATTAATCACTGGAAGACCAGATTCTAGGCCAACCACGCCTAAACCTTTGGCACATTCACCTGCAACAAAGTCGAAGTGCGGTGTGCTACCACGAATCACAGCACCCAGTGCAATGATGGCATCGAAGCGTTCAGACGCCACTAATTTTTTAGCCACGACAGGAAGTTCCCACGCGCCTGGTGCATGAACAACAGTGATATTATCCTCTGATACACCATGACGTTTCAATGTATCAATTGCACCTTCTAATAGATGTTCGACAACAAAACTATTAAAACGACCCACTAAAATCGCATAACGGCCTTCGCTAGCGAGATGTAACATACCTTCAATACGGCGAATTGCCATAGCAACCTCGATGATTTTTTAAGTTGTTTGATGTGCGGTGATATATTCCACCACTTCTAAATTAAACCCAGAGAGTGCATTAAAGCGTAAAGGTGAGCTCAAAAGCTTCATCTTTTCTACGCCTAAATCACGTAAAATTTGTGCGCCCACCCCAATGGTTTGGTACTGCTGAGATAAAGCAGCATTGGATTTGGTTGGTTTTGGTGCTGTAAGGCTGTCTAAGGCTGGGCCTAAGTCTTGTAAATGACGCTGGCCAATCCAAACCAAAACACCCCGATCGCTGCTTGCGATTTCTTGCAGCGCTTTGTCGAGATTCCATGCGGGCTCGCCGTCTTTTTTGTTGAGTTTGAGCAGGTCACGAACAGGGTTGAAACCATGGACACGAACGGTGGTTACCCCTTCTTTTGGTTCGCCTTTCACCAAAGCCAAGTGAATATCTGGATTGCCTAATTCGCGGTAACGATATAAGTCAAAAGTGCCATATTCGGTATCAATGCTTTGCTGATCAATCCGTTCAACCGTTTGTTCATTGGTCATACGGTAGTGGATCAGATCCGCGATGGTGCCAATTTTTAAACCATGCTTTTCAGCAAAAATTTCAAGATCGGCACGGCGCGCCATCGTGCCATCTTCATTGATGATTTCACAGATGACCGATGCAGGCTCTAGACCCGCTAGGCGAGATAAATCACAACCTGCTTCGGTATGACCTGCGCGGTGTAGAACGCCACCAGGCTGCGCCATCAAGGGGAAAATATGCCCAGGTTGAACGATATCTGATGGTTTTGCATGTGCCGCTACTGCCGTTTGAATAGTATGCGCACGTTCTGCAGGTGAAATCCCTGTAGAAATACCTTCTGCCGCTTCAATGGAGAGCGTGAAGTTGGTGCCATGTTGTGCGCCATTGGCATCGACCATCAATGGAAGATTCAATTGTTTACAGCGATCACGGCTGAGCGTTAAGCACACCAAACCACGTGCGTGGGTGATCATAAAGTTGATGTCTTCTGCGCGAACATGGGTCGCTGCGATAACTAAATCACCTTCATTTTCACGATCTTCGTCATCCATCAGGATGACCATTTTACCTGCACGGATATCTGCAACTAGCTCTTCAACGGTATTGAGCGGCATCAACCTTCACCTTCATCGTTGTCGCCATGGACGACATATCATTTGTTTTCATTGGCACATAGTTTAAGCTTTTTTCTGGCTTTTGCCTATGTGCGAATCATTTCCTTGAGTCGTCCATTGTTATACACAGTCAGTCCCAGCTTGAAAAGATGCCTTTATTTTAAAAAGCTGAAATGTGCTTAGTCTTTAAGCAATTGAAAAGCATAAAAAAGAATAATTTTATCGAAAATAGATCAATCGGCTTAGTGAATAGGTAGTCTAGAAAAATGTTGCGCTATTGGCGGCGTGTGGTTGAGCGCTAGAGTACCTTCTTTTTTTGAAATTGACCATCAGGTTCATTTTGAGCAGGGTGCTGCAACTGATGAATCAGATCGGGGTGGATATTTGAGTTCTCTCATCGGGTAGAGGATGAGTTAAAAAATATTGAATGTGCCGTCGCGAAAAACCATACGATTCGTCATCTATTTTTGATTTGTACTATAATTCTTCTTTTTTAATCCTCTGGATTATTTCTCCTGTGATGTCCTTACTTGCTCAATATTTTGCACAGCAACAATTTTGCGTATTGGTTGAATACTTAAGCGCACACCAAGCCCAGTGGCCTGTGAAAACTCAATTTGCAGGTTTTCCTGCTTGTATGACTTTGGCTGATCGGGTACATGCGGATGACGATGAAGCGCCTTTGCAAGTCGCCAAACAGTATCCACAAGAGATTGAGAAAGTCATTCACTTTTCGGGGAAGGCACGCGATATACAAGACTTTGAGCAGTTTTTGCAAGATGCAAAAACACGGGGTCAAAAGAACTTGTTGCTCTTAACGGGTGATAAATTAAAACAGCACTGCTATAGCCACGACCTAGAACCCCGAACACGTTATTTGGAGTCGGTGAATGCTGTCATGGAAGCCAAACGCCAAGGCGGTTTTCATATCGGTGTAGCGTTTAATCCATTTAAATATGCGGAAGCGGAAAAAGAGGCGCAATATTTAAAACTGCATAAAAAAATGAAAGCAGGGGCCGATTATGTGATTACCCAATTGGGCTATGACATGGCTGCTTTGCAAGATGCACATGCATTTTTAGCGCGGCATCAGTATGCTCAAAAAATGTTAGCCTGTGTCATGCCACTGACCTTGGCACGGGCTAAGTTTATGCTGAAGCATAATGTGGCCGGCATTGTGATCACCCCGCATATGTTGCAGGTGTTGCAACAGGAAAAAGAACAGGGTTTAAGTGATCGCGTTTATGTGCGCTGCGCATTACAGATTCTAATGTGTCGACATTTGGGTTTTGCGGGGGTGCATTTATCGGCTTGCCATCAGCCTGAAGAGCAAGTGTTGCTAGAAAGCTATATTGAAGAATATAGGCACTTGAGTTTTGCTGAGTGTGAACGACTTTGGAATACGCTTTGGCAGGTGCAAACTGGTACAGAGTTTCATCCGAAGCTGGCTTATTATTCACGGCCTGCGACCTCAAGTCAGATTATTAAGTACCAACATCTGCATTTGATGCATGATGCTTTATTTGAATCTAAACTGGCCAAAGGCGTGGGGCGGTTTATTTTTAATTTCAATGTTTGGGATCGCTCGCGTGCCAAACAAGCGTTACTGAAAACAGAACATTTGAGTAAGCATGCGGTGGTGGGCTGTGAAAGTTGTGGTCAATGCCGTTTAGGCGAGACCCTGTATATTTGCCCTGAAACTTGCCCCAAAGGCTTGGCCAATGGGCCCTGTGGTGGAACCAGCTTAGACCGCTGTGAATTTGGTGACCGTGAATGCATTCACTCCGTCAAAGCACGCTTAGCCAAAGCCGTTGGACAAACCAAGATATTAAAAGAAAAGCTGATTCCGACCGTGTCGATTGCGGTGCGTGGAACCAGCTCTTGGAAAAATTGGTATGTGGAGGCTGCTGGCTGAAATCAGCTGTCCTGATCCATGGTATTGGAATAGAACTTTTGTCCGAGTTTGATGCGTTCACGGCCTTGGCTCATGCGCCAACGGTTGCTATCCCGCAGTGAATACACACAGCCACAGTACTCTTGTTGATAAAATTCTTCACGTTTGCTGATGTCCAGCATGCGTACCGCACCGCCATGCTTGCGCCAGTTATAGTCCCAGTAGTGAATGCCTGCATAATGTGAAGCAGAACGGTGGCCGCACTCATTGATCTGTTGCATATTCTTCCAACGGGAAATACCGAGAGAGCTGCTGATTAGGCTAAAGCCATGTTCTGCTGCATATAATGCTGTACGTTCAAAACGCATATCAAAACACATGGTGCAACGAATGCCTTTCTCTGGTTCATTTTCCATACCTTTGGCACGTGCAAACCAGTTGTCTGTGTCGTAATCACAGTCAATAAATGGAATATGATGTTTTTCTGCAAAGCGAATATTTTCTTCTTTGCGAATCAGATATTCCTTTACAGGATGAATATTGGGGTTATAGAAAAAGATGGAAAAATCGATACCCGATTCAATCAGGGTTTCCATGACTTCACCTGAGCAAGGTGCACAGCAGGAATGCAAGAGCAGTTTGTCATGACCTGTGGGGAGGCTAAGTTTCTGACGTTCGAGCTTCGACATATTGAATGGTTTTTATCTATTTAAACCAGACAGTTTAAAACGTCTAACGAGCGAATTAATGGCGATTGGATGAAGAATTCTCAGGATGAGCTGATGAATTTTCATGATAAAAATCGACTTTGGTCGATGATTAAGACCTGTATTGAGCGCTGAAGATGAGTAGAGAGAGAACATTTGAGAGGCCCAAACTTGCATAATGGAGCGAGATTCGTCATCATTTACACAAAGGGTGTTTAACAGTTGTGTTAGATAGGTATTCGTTGAAGGCGGGCCACTTCAACAGCAAGAAAGAGAGTATCTAGCTGTGCTTCATTTTTTTACTACGCCTTCCAATAAGGAATTGGAGTGTCGTCATAATTTTCAGTATGAGACCGATATGCGTTTGATCCAACGCTGTAAATTCCTTGAAGATCAAGATGAGAAAAAAGCCATTCAACATCTTTTAAAAGAACGGGGTTATACCAAAGCTGAGATTTTAAAGCTCACGATTGATGGTTAAATCTAAGATCTAAAAAAAGCTTCCTAGTCGGAAGCTTTTTTGTTTTTGTATGCTCTGTTTTGCATTTCATCAGTTTGAGAGACAAGCGACTTTTATTCGATGTTTACATAATGCTTCACGTGGAACATAAAAAAGCCTGAAGACTAGGGCTATCCGAAGTTTTACTCGCCAGTACTTTATGCTTTTTCAGCGCTTTAGCCTGCTCAATTTGGATAGAAGATCAGAATCATCAGTTCTCAATATTTGAGCTGAATTTAACTCAGGTACAAGAGCATGCTGCTTGCTGTCACATGATTTCGTTATATCAAAGTAGACATATCACAAGAGTTCGATGCATAGCCACGAGTTAAATAGGACAGTTGGTGGGCTGGATTCGGTCGTTGTACCTCTCAAAAAACTGAAGGAATCACGCTTCAACCTAGGCATGATTAAGAGATGGGCTTAAAAGTCATCCACAGTTATAAGAGAAAGCCTTACTTCTCGATTGGCGCACATGTACGGATCATGAAGATTGTGAATTTGAATGCTTAAATTTTTTCATTCTCTGTAAATGGGGCGAGTGTTTTTGTTGCAGATCATAGATATTAAAATGAAATAAACTAATTAAAAATATATTAAGGTGAAAAAAAATAAGTGAATCTCACTTTTATAGGTTAAGCTATACCGTATTCATCAAGATTAAAAAATTGGGCCGCGCCAGATGTTAGAACTCCGCCATTTAAAAACCTTAACCGCTTTAAGAGAGCATGGCTCATTGGTGGCTGCTGCGGGAGACCTATGCTTAACGCCTTCAGCTTTGTCGCACCAGTTGCGTGAGTTAGACCAGTGGTTTGGGGTTGAAGTGGTGAACCGTCGTAGCCGTCCCGTTAGCTTTTCTAATGTGGGACAGCGTTTGTTAAAACTGGCTGATGAAGTGTTGCCGCAGGTGCAAATTGCACAAAGCGACATCACCCGTATTGTGCATGGTCAAACTGGACGTATTACTTTTTCCTCAGAGTGTCATAGCTGTTTCGATTGGTTAATGCCGTTATTAAATCAATATCGCCAACAATATCCAGATGTTGATCTGGACTTCGCTTCAGGTTTTGAGGCCAATCCGCATGAGTTATTGCAGACGGGTGAGTTTGATTTATTGATTACAGCCGACCCGATTGCGTTAAAAGGGGTGGAGTATTTTCCGATTTTTGAGTATGAATCGCGTTTGGTTTTATCCAATACCCATCCTTTGGTTCGTGCCAAAGACATTACCGTGCAAGAACTTGCAGAAGAAACCTTGGTGACCTATCCAGTGGATAAGCACCGTTTAGATATTATGTCGCGTCTGTTTATTCCGGCCAATATCCTGCCGAAACAGATCCGTACCACCGACCTCACCCAAATGTTGATTCAACTGGTGGCAAGTGGGCGTGGTATTGGGGCATTACCCGATTGGGTGGTGAACGAATATGAACAAAAGGGTTGGGTGACTTCGCGTCGTTTGGACTGCGTAGCGCCTGAAGGTTTGCGTCGTACTCTTTATGCAGGCTATCGTACTGAGGAAAAAGAGAAGGATTATTTCGAAGGCTTTTTAAAACAACTGGATAAATTTGCCAAGAAAAGAACGCAATATTATATCTAGTTGCTCTTGTTTTAAGGAGGGGGATCAGTGTTGCTGCATCCTCCTTTTTTGAACCTATCAGCGCTTGTTATTTTTTGTGAAAAATGTGGCTCAGTGCTATAATTGCGCGCCTGATAATTTGTCAACTTTTAAACACTGATCATGATGATGCAACTCCACGTATCCCGCTTGAATATGAGCTTGGTTGATCAAGAATTATCAGCTATAGAGTACATTCCTGCGATGCAACGCCGACGCTTATCGCGTCTTGCAAAGCTGGCTTTGAATAGCGCAATGCAGACTTTAGATACCCACAAAGTCGATTATATTGTGTGGGTGTCGCAATATGGCGATGAAGCAAAAACACTGAATATTTTAGCAGATGTGTTACGCGAGCAAACCCCTTCACCGACTCAATTTTCAATCTCGGTACATAATGCAATTTCAGGCTTATATTCTATTTTATGTCAGGATGCGACACCTGCGACCAGTTTGGCGGGTTCGTGGAATGATGGGTTGATTGAAGCCTATGCATGGTTAAAAACAAGGCCAGAAGCTCGTCAGGTTTTGCTGGTGTATTATGATGAAGCCTTGCCGGACATTTATATCGAGCATCAGCCATTTTCTGCTTTTGCGATGGCAGCGATGATTTCATTAGCGCCTGCAAATTTGATATTGACGCCAAAGCATACGAATGCAACGCCAGCCTATCAGCAAGCTTTAGCATTTAACACGTTTTGGACTAATCCTGAGCAAACTGAATCTGAAGCGTGGACGAAATGCTGAAATTAAATCGAATCAAGCAAAAAGCCAACTATGCATGGCGGGTTGGAGCGACAGGATTTAGCTTTGCCAGCTTTGGCTTAGGCGGCGTGGCGATTGGTGGTTTGGTTGCGCCGCTAGTTAAGCTGAGTTCATCTGATCTGGATGTCCGAAAACAGCGCACTCAAAAGGTGATTAAACACAGTTTTAAAGGTTTCACCGAAATGATGGTGAAACTGGGCATTATGACTTACACGGTTGAAGGTTTAGAGAAATTAAAAAACAGTCAACAGGAGTTGGTGATTGCCAATCATCCGACACTGATTGACGTGGTGGTTTTAATTGGTTTAATGGAGCAAGCAAACTGTGTCGTTAAGCAGGCACTGTGGTCAAATCCATTTACCAAAGGTCCTGTGCAAAGTGCGGGCTATATTTTAAATGCGGGTTCTGAACAATTTATTCAGGACTGTGTACACAAATTGCAGCAGGATCATGCCGCGTCCTTGTTGATCTTTCCTGAGGGAACAAGAACAGCAAAAGGTGAGCAGTTGAACGAGTTTCAGCGCGGTGCGGCCAATATTGCCTTACGTGCAGGCGTACCAATTCGTCCTGTGCTGATTAGCTGCACGCCATCGACCCTGACCAAAAATGAAAAGTGGTATCACATTCCAGAACAGCCTTTTCATATCCATGTAAAAGTGTTGGATGCGATCCGAGTGGAAGACGTATTGGATGATGTAACGGTCAATCCCAAAAATGTGCGTCAATTAAATCAACAATTACAGTGGTTTTTTAACCAAGAGTTATCCCTAAATGAGCAATCTTGCTGATGAATTAAAGCAAATGATTATTGATGTCCTCGCCCTTGAAGACATCCGTATTGAAGATATTGATACAGACGCACCTTTATTTGGTGATGGTCTGGGTTTGGACTCGATTGATGCTTTAGAACTGGGTTTGGCATTGAAAAAGCGGTATGGCATTCATCTAAATGCAGAGTCTGCAGAAACCAAAGAACATTTTAAATCAATTCAAAGCTTAGTGGCTTTGGTTGAAGCACAGAAAACAGCATAAGAGGTTGCTATGCTTGCACAAGAAACCGTGTTAGAAAAATTACGTGAGTGGATGGAAGAGCTGTTTGAAATTGCGCCTGAAGATGTGCAGTTAGAGTCAAACTTAGCCTCAGACCTTGATGTTGACAGTATTGATGCCATCGATTTGGTCGTGAAAATTAAAGAACTGACAGGTAAACAAGTCAATCCTGAAGACTTTAAAAATGTGCGGACCGTACAAGACGTGGTGGTCGTAATTCAGAACATGTCTGCTGCATGAACAACATTTTAAAAGGGATAGCAGGGATTGGATTGATCCTCTATCCTTTTTTTGTGGCTTATGCTTTGGCGCATGGACAGTATGTCTGGGTAAGTGCGGTATTGATTGCACTGGGCACCCTGCGTCTATTGAGTAAGGGCAATGCCTTGCTGTGGCCATTGACGGGTTTTGCCATTTTATGTGGCGGGCTGAGTTTGATTTTAAAAGATCATGCGTGGCTTAAACTTTATCCTGTCTTTATGAGTCTCGGGGCGTTGTTTATATTTGCCAGCACCTTGATTCGACCGCCTTCAATGATTGAACGTTTTGCACGTTTGGCAGAACCTAATTTGCCCGAAGAAGGGGTAGAATGGACCCGTCAAGTGACCAAAGTTTGGTGTGGGTTTTTTTGCATCAATGCGGTCCTTGCTTTGATCACTGTTTTCTTTGCACCGATGAAGATTTGGGTGCTGTATAACGGCTTGATCTCTTATCTCTTGATGGGTGGGTTGTTACTGGGTGAATTTGTGTTGCGCAAACGCCAGCAGCGGCTGCATCAGGCACAGAAATAACAGCGTTTCCGCCAGGGCAGCTGAAACAGTGGCCTCGAACTATAGCGATTAGAAATACGGTTTTAAAAACAAATTTTATGTCTTGTCATTTTCAGCAGCATCTTCATTCATTGCGTCCCCTGTGTATTCAGGCGGATTCAAGCCTCATTACATTTCAAAATTTTTGGTTGGATGTGGCTGAACAGGCTGCGCAAATTCAGCCGTTGGAACAGCCTGTATGGGCGCTTTGGCAAGAAGACAGTTACGAGTTTTTAGTGTTGTTGTTTGCGGCATTGCAAGCAGGCAAGCAGGTGCTATTGCCGCCGCATCGGGTCAGCGACTTAGAAAAAGAATTGGCTGAACAACAGATTTATTTTTTAAAACGTTTGCTGTCGACAGCAGAGACAACCTTCGAGCTTCAATTTGATGCTTCCTTTTTCAATCAGGCGCAGCTGTATTTTTATACTTCGGGTTCAACTGGGCAGCCGAAAAAGATTCCCCGCACTTTGCAACAGTTGTTCAACGAAGTCTGTGGTTTGGAAGCCAGTTTTGATTTACCTGAGCAGGCGGTAGCCATTGCCACGGTGAGCCATCAACATATTTATGGTTTGTTGTTTAAGTTGTTGTGGCCCTTAGCCAGTGGGCGCAGTTTCTATCAAAAACAACTGGCTTTCCCTGAAGATGTGGTCGATCTTCAAAAAAAAATTGCCCATGTGCAGCTGCCCAATTATCTGATTTCCAGCCCCGCTTTGTTGAAGCGCTGGACCACAGATGTGGTATTGCAAGACTGCCATAGGGTCTATTCCTCTGGCGGAAAGTTGGATGCAGACGTGCGTCCTTTGCTGAACCGTCCGATTACTGAAGTGTTTGGTAGTTCTGAAACAGGCGGTATCGCTCACCGTCAGGCGGATGATGCGCTATGGACACCCTTTGCCAATGTCGAAATTAACTGTGCCAATCAGCAAGAGTTAGCCGTTAAAACCAACCATGCCTTTAGCGCAGATTGGATTTTGACCGGAGATAAAGTGCAGCTCATGGATGCAGATAATCCCAAAAGTCTGTTTCAGTTATTGGGGCGTTTGGACCGCATTGTTAAACTTGAAGAAAAGCGGTTAAGTCTCGATGCCATTGAAGCAAAAATCGCTGAATTGGATGAAATACGCCAGTGCCATGTCCTAATTCATGAAAAAGAACAGCGTCAGATGTTAGCGGTGGTAGCGGTGCTGACCGAGGATGCAAGGGTGTTGCTCACCGAAAAGGGCAAAGCTGCCTTTACCGCACAACTGAAAAAACAATTACAACTGAAATTGGAAAGTATCGCGATTCCGCGGCAGTGGCGGTTCTTAACGCAAATGCCACAAAATGCACAATCGAAGCTGAATAAACAGTATTTAAAATCGCTTTTTCAGCCGATGACCTTGCCCGTGGTGCTGACGCAGCAATCTCAGGACACGCAGATCAGTTATGCGTTGGAATTTATTCCTGAGTTGGAGTGCTTTAAAGGGCATTTCCCGAACTTCCCGATTTATCCGGGCGTAGGACAAATTGGTTTTATCCAGCATTTTGCCAAACAAAACTGGGCGGATTTACTGTGGTGCAATGGTTTTGAGCAGTTAAAATTTCAAGGACTGATTCAACCCTATCAAACGGTGGAACTGGTGCTTAGCCGTAAAGCGCATAAGGTCAGTTTTGAGCTGAAAAATCATGACAAAATATTGGCATCAGGACGTTTGCTGTTTGCTGTCCCTTCAGACGTTTAAGCCGAGAGAGAAAAATGAAACACTGCTTTGTGATTCCTGTGTATAACCATCCGCATTATTTGGCTGCGTTACTGTCACATTTAAGCGCTTTCGAGTTACCGATCATTATGGTGAACGATGGCAGTGATGCTACTTGTACGGCGGTGTTACATCAGCTCGCGCAGGATTACCCAATGGTCGATTTGGTTGAACATACCCATAATCAGGGTAAGGGACAAGCAGTGATCACAGGTCTTAAACATGCCTTTGAATGTGGTTATAGCCATGCTTTGCAACTGGATGCCGATGGACAACATGACTGGCCGGATGTGCAACGCTTTTTAGACACCTCTATCCAGCACCCCGAAGCCATGGTGATTGGTCAGCCGATCTTTGATGCGACTGTTCCAAAAAAACGTCTCTATGGCCGTTATGCAACACATATTTGGGTGTGGATTAACAGCCTATCTTTTGACATTAAAGACAGCATGTGTGGCTTTCGCGTTTATCCTCTGGCGCAGACGGTGAACATTTTAAATACAGCCAAGTTTCAACCGCGGATGGGCTTTGACTCGGAAATTTTAGTGCGTTTGAAATGGGACAATGTGCCGTTTATCAATCTGCCCACGCATGTGATTTACCCTGAAGGCGGCATTTCACATTTTGATGTTTGGCGTGACAATTTGGGCATGGCGCGCGCGCATAGCCGCTTATTGGGTGGCATGCTGCTGCGGTTCCCCAAACTGATTTATCAGAAAGTCAAAGGCTAAGGCGGTCAGAGAAGCATATGCAGAAATGGAACGCCGTGAAAGAGCGGGGCGGGATGTTGCCGCTGATGCTGATGCTGGGTTTTTACCGTCTGGGTGGGCGCTGGCTGTGCCGAGTCATCTTATACTTTGTGATTTTATGGTATTGGCTCTTTTCCAATACCGCGCGTCAAGCTTCTCTGCTGTACTTAAAGAAATTGCATCATTTTGCAGGTGCACAGTCGCCGTTTCAGGCTGAGCCACAGCTGTGGCTCAGCTATACGCATTTAATGCAATTTGGCGAATGTATTTTAGATAAAATTGAGGGCTGGCTCGGGCATATTCCTGAGCAGAACTTAAAGCTACATGGTCATGCGCACTTTCGTTCGCACTATCAAAAAGGTGCGGTGATTGTGGTGTCGCATTTTGGCAATATTGAATTGCTGCGCGCCATCAAAGCAGAGCATCCGCAGAAAATTAATGTGTTGGTTTATCAAAAACATGCCACCAAGTTCAATGCATTTTTAAAAAAACTGAATGAACATGCCGATGTTAATTTGGTTTCGGTGGATGAGCTAGGAATCGAAACAGCACTGATTTTGCAGGAGAAGCTCGATCAAGGTGAATGGGTGATTGTGGCAGCAGACCGCGTACCCGTGCAGTCAGATCGGGTACAATCGGTTGCTTTTTTAGGCGAGCAAGCGCTGTGGCCGCAAGGCGCTTGGATCTTGGCCAGCTTACTAAAAGCTCCTGTATTGGCAGTGTTTTGCTATCGAGTTGATACACATTTTGAAGTGCATATTCATCAAGTGGCGGAGCAGTTGAACTGGCCGCGTAAAGAGCGTTTACAGGCCATGCAACAGACCACAAGTCAGTATGTGGAACTGTTGGAACAGCATTGCATACGCGCGCCCTATCAATGGTTTAATTTTTATAATTTTTGGAATAAAGGATAAGTCTTGTGTTAATTGTTGGGGAAACTCCGCTCAGTATTGAAGATGTTGTGGCTGTAGCGCGTAAAGAAAAACAGGTGGCATTGCCTGCATCTGCTGAATGGACAGCATTGATTCAACGCGGTGCAGATTTCCTCGATCAGCTGTTGCAAGACGAAGGCGTCATTTATGGTGTGACCACGGGTTATGGCGACTCGTGCTTGGTTGAAATTCCAGCCCACCAAGTGCATGAGCTGCCGCTGCATTTGTCGCGTTTTCATGGCTGTGGCATGGGGCAAAACTTAGACTTAATTACAGCACGTGCTGTTGTGGTGGTGCGTTTATGTTCTTTGGCACGCGGTTATTCGGGTGTTTCGCATGCCTTGTTGCAGCGTTTGGTCTGGATGCTGAATGAAGATGTGATTCCTGTGATTCCCTCGGAAGGTTCGGTGGGTGCCAGTGGGGATCTGACGCCTTTGTCTTATATCGCTGGGGCCTTGGTTGGTGAACGCGATGTGTACTATCAAGGCCAGATCGTGCCGATTGCACAAGTGTATGCCGAAAAAGGCTTGCAGCCTTTGGTGATGCGCCCTAAAGAAGGTTTGGCCCTGATGAATGGTACAGCGGTTATGACTGCGATTGCCTGCCTGAATTATAAAAAAGCCGAACAGATTTCTTTTGCCAGTACTTTAATTACTGCATTGAATGTTTTGGCTTTAGAAGGGAATCCAAGCCATTTTGATGAAGTCTTGTTTGCGCAAAAACCACATCGGGGACAGCAACATATTGCAGCCCAATTACGCGACTGGTTAAACAGTGAAGTACAAACTGAACACCAAAGTTCACGCCTGCAAGACCGTTATTCATTGCGCTGTGCACCGCATGTGATCGGGGTGTTTGAAGACTCTAAACTGTGGCTGCGTCAGTTTATTGAAAATGAGCTGAATTCAAGCAATGACAACCCATTGATTGACCCAGTGAACCTGCGGGTACTGCATGGTGGACATTTCTATGGCGGACATATTGCCCAAGCCATGGACAGCCTAAAAATTATGATTGCGAATATTGCCGACCTGATGGATCGTCAGTTGGCACAGTTGGTGGACTATAAAATGAACAATGGTTTACCGCGTAATTTAACGGGTTCTAGTCCTGAGCGCTTGCCGCTGAATCATGGCTTTAAAGCGGTGCAAATCGGGGTTTCGGCATGGACGGCAGAAGCCTTAAAACAGACGCTCGCTGCGTCGATTTTCTCACGCTCAACCGAATGTCATAATCAAGACAAAGTCAGCATGGGCACTATTGCCGCACGTGATGCTAGCCGTGTGATTACTCTGACTGAACAAGTGATTGCGGCACTCAGTTGTGCAGCAGTTCAGGCGGTCAAACTCAAAGGTGTAGATACAGAACTCAGCCCTGTTTTAACAGCATTTCAACACTGGGTGCTTCAGAACTTCACCTATGTAGAGGAAGATCGTCCTTTGCAACAAGAGCTTCAGGCGCTGGTTCATCGCTTTGAACATTTAGAACTGTTAGACAGCATTGCTGTTCAATATTCATAGGAAATGAGCATGCATGCTGATGTAATCATTGAAGTGCCTTTTCATGATGTTGACACCATGAATGTGGTGTGGCACGGGCATTATTTAAAATATTTTGAAATTGCGCGCTGCAAACTGCTGGATCAATTTCACTATAACTATAACCAAATGCGCGACTCGGGCTATGCATGGCCGGTGATTGAAAGTCATGTCCGCTATGTACAAGGTATTGAGTTTGAGCAAAAAATTCGCGTGCGCGCCATTTTAAAAGAATGGGAAAACCGTTTGAAAATTGAATATCTGATTTTCGATGTGGTTTCGGGTAGAAAGCTGACCAAGGGCTATACCTCGCAAGTGGCGGTGCACATTGAAAAACGTGAAATGTGCTTCCAGTCGCCACAGGTGTTGCTGGACTGTTTAAAAGCATGGCCTGAGTTTAAGGCGGAGTAATGCAAGCATGATTCGATACAAATTCCCTCAGTCGATTTTGGTTGCGTGTACAGCCAGTATGATGACTTTGCTTGCTCCCGCAGTGAATGCACAAAATACTGAATTGAAGCAGGTGTTTGCTCAGCTTGGTGCAACGCCTGTGGTGCGCGCCCAATTTGAGCAACAGAAAAAACTGGCCTCTTTAAATAAAACCTATGTGTCCAAAGGCATTGTGCTGTTCAGCAAAAACCAAGGCGTGCTGTGGCAGATTCAAAGTCCCGTCAAAGCCGATTTGGTGGTGACACCACGTAAGCTGGTACAAAAGACGCAGCGTACGTCTAGTCAAATTGAAGTCGATAAGACTCCTTATGGCTCTGTAGCGACGATGTTTTTACAGTTGATGTCGGGCAATGAAGCGGCACTCGCTAAAAACTTTAATGTGGTGTCGGCCAATTATAGTCCGATGCAGTGGAATGTCAGCTTAACGCCGAAGAGCAGTCTATTTAAAAAGCTTTTTGTCCAAGTCGATGCGCAAGGTCAGCATTATGTGGACCGTATCACGATTTTGGAACAAGCCAATAATCGCACCATCATTCGTTTTAGCCAGCAAACGGCTCAACCTCAAACTTTAACGGCTGCGGAAAATGCGCTTTTCCAATTGGCAAAATAAATTTAGCGCCCTGTGGCTGTTGGTGCTGTGTGTCATTGCTTTGGCACTGGGCGTGGCTTGGCTGAATAAAGGCATTAAGATTGAGACTAATATTTTTGCTTTGCTGCCTGAGGCACATCAAGATGCGCATCTGGAACAAGCACAGCAATACGTCAGTCAGCAGTTAAATGACAAAGTTTTTGTGGTGTTGGATGCCAAAACGGATCAGCAATTAGAACAGGCAACGCAAGCACTCAAAACCCAAGCCGACCAAAGTCAGCTATTTTTACCTGTCCGTCCGCAGCTTGATCCTGATCAATTTGCCCAAGCGCTGTATCAACACAAGGCGGGGTTATTATCCAAGACCGATCAGCAGATTTTGCAGGAGCAGGATGATGCCGCACTGACAGAGCAGGGCTTATTGCAACTGATGAGTCCCGGCATGCCGATCACGGCTGAAATGCTCAAGCAAGATCCCTTGCTGCTGTTCCCGCGTTATGCAGTGGGTTTAAGCGCTTTACATAGCAATGCTGATATCAATTTAGAGCAGGGCTTTGCCACGATTCGTGATACGCAAGGCATCTCACGCCTGATGGTACTTCAGCTTAATAACAGCCCTTATAATATTGCCTACCAAGAGCAGACCGCTGCGTTTATCCAAAATATCAATCAGCAGCTCAAACAGTTGCAAGTTAAACCGCACTGGACAGGTACGCTGCTGTTTGCACAGTTCGGCACTAACTCTGCCAAAGAGGAAATTTCCACCATTGGCGTGGGTTCGACCATCGGGATTTTGCTTCTAGTCTGGTTTGGCTTCCGTTCGATACGACCGATGCTGACGGAAATGGTTGCAGTCGGCACAGGCAGCTTAGTGGCCTTTGCGGTGACCTATTGGGTTTTCGGTGAAATTCACCTGATGACACTGGTCTTTGGCGCAAGTCTGATTGGGGTCTGTGTCGATTTTTCATTTTACTTTATGGCCATGCAGTCTCAGCACCGACAGATTGATGGATTTGCTGTTTTAAAACCATTATTGCCGAGTTTATTTGTGGGGCTAATGACCACGCTGTTGGCCTATGTGGTGCTGAGTTTTACCCCATTTCCGGGTTTTAAACAAATTGCGGTCTTTTCCATGGTTGGACTGAGTGCTGCATGGGTGACCAGTATTTTATTGCTGCCACGTTTGCCTGCGCTGAATGCGGAACCTGCGATACATACACTGGGTTTTATTGGCAAAGCACGCAGTTATGTGCAGAGTCGAAATACGCTGCGTTATGGCATGATTGCACTAATTGTACTGGGGACAGGCAGCAGCCTCGCCTTGCTGAAAAGCAATGATGACATCCGTAATTTGCAAAGTATGGATGCCACCTTAAAGCAAGAAGATCAATATATTCGTTCGCGCTTTATGCAACAGCAAAGCAGTGAATATTTTGTGGTACAGGGCAGAATCCCAGCAGAGTTAGAGCAGCATGAACAGCAACTACTGGCAGAGCTTGAACCCTTACAACAGGCTGGTAAGTTAGATACAGTGCAAGCCTTAGGGCAGTGGATTCCCTCGCTTGAACAGCAAAAACACAATATCGCGATGTTACAGGCGATTCCTCAATCCGCTTTGGTGAAATATGCGCAAGCACTACAGCTTAACGCAGCCGATGTTTTAAACTGGCAAGCGCATTTAAAAGACCAACCGTTGCTGACCGAAGCCGTCTTTAAAGATCATCCCCTGCATTTTTTGCAGATGAGTCCGACACAACGTTTAGTGATGCTGCAAAATGTGCATGACGTCAAAGCCGTGCAACAGCTTGAAAATGTGGATGTACAACTGTTACGCCCCGTTCATCAACTGTCTGAATTGTTTAAACAGCATCGTGTGCAGGCACAGTGGCTATTAGTTAGTGCTTTGATGATTTTAGCCATTGGCTTAGGGGCACTTTATGGCAAAAAATCCATTCTGCCTTTGGTGTTGCCTGTCAGCATGGCATTAATGACCACGTTTGCGATTCAAGCCTGGTTGGGTGTCGAGATTAATTTATTCAGCATTATGGGTACCTTCCTGATCATTGGGATTGGGGTGGACTATGCGATTTTCTACCGTCACGGACATGATCACCCGCAGGTGGTGGGCATGGCTTTGTTTCTGTGCATGATGTCGACGTTCTTTGGCTTTGGTTTGCTGTCTTTTAGTCATACTTATGCCATTCATAGTTTTGGCTTAACGGTGTTATTGGGCGTTATTTTTTCATTTATTTACGCCACACTTTTTACATCTTCCGATGCAAAACATGTGGTGGTTCAACAATATCAGCCAAAGAGCTGAGTCAAAGGGTACAGTGCAATGAGCACCATGCAACAAACAGATGTTTTAATTATTGGGGCGGGACCATCAGGTAGTTCAGCCGCAGCTTTGCTACGCCAAAAAGGCTATCAGGTTACGGTGATTGAAAAGCAATATTTTCCGCGTTTTTCCATCGGCGAGTCTTTATTGCCGCAGTGTATGGTGTTTTTAGAAGAAGCGGGTTTATTGGAAACGGTGCGTGCCCATGCTGACGAATATGCCTTTCAGTTTAAAAATGGCGCGGCTTTTTTAAGAGGCACACAGCGTAGTTTTTATGATTTTACTCAAAAGTTTAGTGAAGGCCCAGGCACTACATGGCAGGTACGACGTGCCAACTTTGACCAGCTTTTGGCTCAGCAAGCTGAAAAAATGGGGGCAGACATTTGTTTTGGTCATGAAGTGCTGGCTGTCGATGTGGCATCAACTCAACCGATTTTGACGGTCAAAGATGAGCAAGGCAACAGTTACCAAATTCAAGGCAAGTTCCTCTTGGATGCCAGTGGTTTTGGCCGCATTTTGCCAAAGTTTCTTGACTTAGAAAGTCCGTCGGACTTTCCAGTGCGCCGTGCAGTCTTTACGCATATTGAAGATGGTTTGTTGGATGACCCTGAGTTTGACCGTGAGAAAATTTTAATTACCGTGCATGAAAAAGATCATCGCGCATGGTATTGGCTGATTCCTTTTGCCGATGGGCGCTCTTCATTTGGCATCGTGGCGGAGCAAGATTTCTTTGAAAAATACGGCTATGACGGCAGTGCAGATTATGATTTAGAAGCCTTACAGAAACGTATTTTAGCCGATGATGCCAGCTTGTCGCATGTGCTACGTCACGCCAAACATGACACGCCTGTACGCACTTTGGTGGGCTACTCTGCTGATGTTAAACATTTGGCATCCAACAACTATGCACTACTTGGCAATGCAGGGGAGTTCCTCGATCCTGTCTTTTCTTCAGGGGTAACGATTGCCTTAAAATCGTCTAGTCTAGCTGTGCCATTGCTTGAACAGGTGTTGCAAGGTCAGGCGGTCGATTGGATGGAGCAATATGAAAAGCCGCTGCGTAAAGGCATTCAAGTGTTCCGTGCCTATGTCGAGTTATGGTATTCAGGTGAATTTCAGGATGTAGTGTTCTCGAACAGACAAGATGAAAAAATTCGTCGCATGATAGCTTCTTTATTGGCTGGCTATGCATGGGATGCGAACAACCCCATGCACCGTAATGCCAAACAACGCTTAAGTACTTTGGCAGAATATTGTCGCAAAGAACAAGTGCAGAAAGAGTCACTAACTGATGAAATTTAAGCTGCATTTGAAAACCGTCAGTTGGATTTTAGCCAGTACATTATTTTGTAGTGCTTGCCAAAGCTGGATTCCTGAAGCGCAAGGGCTCGCAACTCCGCAGTGGGGGGCGCAAAATTACCAGCGCCAAGACCAAATTGAAGTGCAGTGGAAAAGCCAGAGTTTCAGCTTTTTACTGTACCAGCAACAGCGGGGACAGTCGCTTGACATGTTAGCGCTCAGCCTTACGGGGCAGCAGTTGTTTAAGCTCAGTTTTGATGGTCAAAAGGTAGACGTTGAACAACGGATTGAGCCGATGAAACTGTTGCCTTTTGATTATGTGGTGCGCGATATTCTGTATGCAACCTATCCAAATTTTGCTGCGTTACATGCGGCTCAAAATGCGGTCGTACATAAAGCTGATACCATTTATATACAGCAGCAGCCTGTGTTGAAAATTCAGCAAAAAGAGGGCGTGATTGAGCTGGATAATTTGCAAGTGCCGTATCAAATGGTGATCAGCGCGGTGAGCAATACTTTAGAAGATGATCAAGGCGGTACTGATGAATAAAAATGTACAGCATGCTTCAGCCGTTGGTATTCAGTTCAGTGCCACACTGTCGGCTTTGGGACAAAACGCGGCTGAGCTTCAACATGCCTTAACAAGCACAGAAAATACCTTGTCGCAACGAGAGGATCTGATTGCGGGGCGCACGGTATGGGTAGGTGCTGCTGATCAATCCTTGGTCCAACAAGTCCCTGACGGCTTGAGCGATGCAGACTCACGAAATCTACGCTTTGCCCTGACGACTTTGGCGAAAATTGAAACCGAGATTCGTGCTTATATTGCACAGTTTCCTAAACAGCGTCTCGCTGTGATTATCGGTACGTCAACTTCAGGCATTGCGGATAATGAACCTGTGTTAAAAGCGCAGTTTCACCAGCCAGCGCCGCAGTCTATTCAGCATCAAAAACAAGAAATGGGCAGTTTAGCGAAAGCCTTACAACAGTATTTGGGCTGGGAAGGGCCTGCCTATACCATTTCTACCGCCTGTTCCTCAGCGGCCAAAGCGATGGCAGCGGGGCAACGTCTGCTCAATGCCGATTTGGCCGATGCTGTGTTGGTTGGAGGCGTGGATACCTTATGCAAGCTGACCTTAAATGGTTTTGATAGTTTGGAAAGTTTATCGAGCGGAATTTGCCAGCCCTGTGGCGCCAACCGTGAAGGTATCAATATTGGCGAAGCTGCAGGACTGTTTTTACTCTCTAAAGCGCCTGCCCCTGTGATGCTGCTGTCGAGTGGAGAGTCAATGGATGCATGGCATATTTCAGCACCACATCCAGAAGGGCAAGGGGCTGTGGAGGCGATGCAAAAAGCATTAGATGCTGCACAGCTTGAAGCAAGCGATATTGATTATTTAAATTTGCATGGCACATCCACACCGCAAAATGATGCGATGGAGATTAAGGCGGTACAGACCGTTTTTTCAGATGCAGCTGTGGCCTTGAGCAGTACCAAACATAAAACAGGGCATTGTCTGGGGGCAGCGGGTGCAATTGAAGCCTTTATTTGCCAGCAGGTTTTATTAGATCAATCCTGGTTGCCGCTGCATCATGCAGGCGAAGTGGACGATGCTTTGGCTGGGCAAAACTATGTGCTTACACCGCATTTGAATACACCCATTCGCTATGCGATGAGTAATTCTTTTGCTTTTGGCGGCAGCAATATCAGTTTAATTTTCGGGACGGCTTTGCCATGATGGATGCAGTACAGTTTATTCCACATGAAAAACCGATGGTTTTCGTGAGTCATCTGATTGAAGCCAATGATGAGTTCGCCATTGCAGAACTTCACATCACCCCTGATTTGATGTTTTCTGAGCCAGAAGGCTTGCCCACATGGAGCAGCATTGAGCTGATGGCGCAGACCATCAGCGTCTATGCCGGTTATAAAGGACAAACTCAGGGCTTGCCACCGAAAATTGGCTTTTTATTGGGAACGCGTAAAATGCAGTTGCCTTGTGCCTATTTTAGTTTGGGCACAACCGTGCAGATTCGAGTCGAACAAAGTTATCTGCACGAAGGTTTGGGGCAGTTTAATTGTGAAATTGAATATCAAGAACATCGGTTCAGCGCTATGTTGAGCGTATTTGAGCCTGAAAATATGAATGAAATCATTGGAAAACTAGTGTGAACAGAAGAATTTTAGTTACGGGTTCGAGTCGTGGAATAGGTAAAGCGATTGCTTTAGAGTTAGCAAAGGCAGGCTTTGATGTCACGGTCCATGCCCGTTCAAGGCAGTCTGAGGCCGAAGCAGTGGCTCAGGAAATTCAAGCGCTTGGGCAGGCCAGCCATGTACTGATGTTCGATGTGAATGAGCGTGAAAAGATTGCCGCTATTTTAGAGCAAGATATAGCACAGCATGGTGCTTTTTACGGCGCTGTGTTGAATGCAGGATTAACCCGTGATGGTGCTTTCCCCGCACTGACTGATGAAGACTGGGATGACGTGGTCTCGACCTCCCTGAACGGTTTTTATAATGTGCTGAAACCCTTGATGATGCCAATGATCCGCTTGAAAAAGGGCGGACGTATTGTGACCTTATCTTCGGTGTCTGGAATCATGGGTAACCGCGGTCAGGTGAACTATAGTGCTGCTAAAGCAGGCTTAATTGGCGCGACCAAAGCATTGGCACTGGAATTGGCAAAACGCAAAATTACGGTGAACTGTGTGGCTCCAGGCTTGATTGAAACCGAAATGGTCACGGAAGAAGTGAAAGAACATGCTTTGAAAATGATCCCGATGCAGCGCATGGGACAGGTGGAAGAAGTTGCAAAAGCGGTGAAGTTTTTGTGTAGTGATGATGCCAGTTATATCACCCGTCAAGTGATTTCAGTCAATGGAGGCTTGATCTAATGAAACGTGTTGTTGTGACAGGTATGTCTGGGATTACCTCTTTGGGGGAAACCGCAGAGCAAATTTTTGAACAATTTGCACAAGGCAAAAGCGGCATTCGCTATATGCCTGACTGGGAAATTTATCCAGATTTACGTAGTAAATTGGCGGGTCCTGTGGAGTCCTTTACCGTACCTAAGCATTTTAACCGTAAAGTGACCCGAGGCATGGGTCGCGTGGCCTTAATGTCTGCCGTATGTGCTGAAAAAGCATTGGAAGACGCAGGTTTACTGCATGCCGATATCTTAAAAAGTGGCGATGCAGGCGTGGCTTTTGGTTCCTCTGCGGGCAGTGTAGATGCGGTGCGTGAGTTTGGTGCGATGTTGATTGAGCACAATATGAGCCAACTCAATGCCACGACCTACATTCGTATGATGTCGCATACCAGTGCGGTCAATATGACGGTGTATTTTGGCTTAAAAGGTTTAACGCTGCCGACCTCAAGTGCGTGTACTTCAGGTTCTATGGCTATTGGTCAAGCTTATGAAGCGATCAAATATGGCAAACAAACTGTGATGATTGCAGGTGGGGCAGAAGAGCTCAGTGCAGCGGGTTCAGCCGTGTTCGATGTGCTGTTGGCGACTAGTGTGAAAAATGATCGACCTGAGACAACGCCACGCCCGTTTGATGCAGGCCGGGATGGTTTGGTGGTCGGTGAAGGCGCAGGCTGTTTGATTTTAGAAGAATATGAACATGCCCAAGCACGCGGGGCCACCATTTATGCCGAGATCGTTGGCTATGGCAGTAATACCGATGGTCAGCATGTAACTCGACCTGATTCTGAAATGATGGGCCGTTGTATGCAGTTGGCACTGAAAGATGCACAGCTCACTGCTGCGGATATTGATTATGTCAATGCACATGGCACTTCGACCGATCAGGGGGATATTGCTGAATCACAAGCAACTGCGCGCATCTTGGGGAAAAAGCCGATCAGTTCATTAAAAAGTTATTTTGGTCATACACTCGGGGCGTGTGGAGCTATTGAGGCTTGGCTGAGTATTGAAATGATGCGACGCAATCAGTTGGTGCCGACGCTGAATTTAGATCAGATTGACAGTGCTTGTGGCGATCTGGATTATATCGTTTCAGATATGCGTTCAGCAGAAACGCAAATGGTGATGAGCAATAATTTTGCTTTTGGGGGAATTAATACCTCCTTGATTTTTAAATGTATCTAATTAGATAAGGGTAGAACGATGTTATTCAAAAATATTTGTGCAGTCGTTATGTTGTCTTTCGGTGCAATCGCATCGGCTCAAGCGGCTGACAAAATGTATGATTTTAAATTTCAAGACGCAGTGAACCGTGCTGTTGCAGATGGCGTGCTAGATGGCTCAGTAAAATTTTATTTGGCAGGCACCAAGTCGGGCGGAAAGGCGATTGAAAAGGGCCTAGTGACCAATAAAAAGACCAACGGTTTTGCTAAATCTGCGGAAAGTTCATGTGATCATGTACTTCGTTCAGCATTGATTCAATTCCAAAATACCGCTAAAGCCAATGGTGCAAATGCTGTGACCAATCTGGTGAGTTTTTATAAGTCGAATGAAACACGGAGTACCACCACCTACCAATGCGCGAAAGGCACTGCGATGGCTGGTGTGGCATTGAAAGGGGATTTGGTGAAGTTTTAATATGTTTGGATGCGTGAGATGAATTTCCAAATAAGAACAATCTAATTCCAAATTCATTGTATAGCAGCAATATTAGGATGGATTCTTACAGCAAGGGATGCTCTATTTTTAGACATCCCTCATTGGTTCGATGTCTTAATTCAGCATTTTTTGATTGTCAGAGTTAGTATTGATAATTTGAGTAAGGTTCAGAAATGCATAAAAAAGCCCCCATCTTTCGATGAGGGCTTTTTTGAATTTGGAGCGGGAAACGAGACTCGAACTCGCGACCCCAACCTTGGCAAGGTTGTGCTCTACC
>NZ_JAQSUV010000029.1:101680-151735 GCF_028649355.1 Acinetobacter sp. Gutcm_16
AGACTCGAACTCGCGACCCCAACCTTGGCAAGGTTGTGCTCTACCAACTGAGCTATTCCCGCATAGCGCTGTATGATACAGCAAGCAAGTTCAGGGTCAATAGCTTTATGAAAAAGCTGAGTTTAATTGCATAAAATAAAGACAGTTTTAGACTGCGTATTGAGCTTTTTTAACTTTTGTTCACGAAACGCTGTGCCTCATGTTAGTGAAAAGAGTTTTACGCATTCAACATCCCGAAGGAACAGGTATACTTTGAACGAATCATCATTTTGGAGACAGGTATGAGCTTGGAGCAGCAATTGATTGAACGCTTACAACAGCTTTCCCCATCACATTTAGAAGTCGTGAATGAATCTTCTGGTCATGGCGGCTATTTCCCAGGGAAAGAATCACATTTTAAAGTAATCGTGGTGAGTGATATTTTTGCGGGATTACGTTTAGTTCAGCGCCATCAAAAAATTTATGCGGTAGCAGGAGACTTACTCAGTCCAGGTAAAATTCATGCTTTAGCTATTCATGCCTTTCTACCTGAAGAATGGCAAGGACAAGACACTTCTAGTCCAAATTGCGCACATGCCCCGAAAAGCTAAGCAGAGATTCAGTTATGGAAACACAATTATTGATTAAGATCGTGCATATGAGTGCGGTCAGCTTGGCATGTGTCGTGATTTTGGCGCGTGCCATGACGCTATTTAAAGGCGTTCAAGGCAATCAGCCCAATCCAGCGGGTCGAACAGCTTTTGTAGCCCTTCAGCACTTAAGTATGCTGGTGATTGTACTGACTGGAATTGCACTTTTGGTCATGAAAAACTTTGATGTGCAAACATGGTTTTATGCCAAAGTGGTTTTATTTTTAGTGATCTTGTCCTCTTTGTCGAAAGCTTATAAAAAAGAAGACAGCATTTTACTTGCACAGCGTCGAGCGGGCTTATTCTTGGCGGTGGTTGCGATGATATCCATTTTAGGTTTAGTTATGATTAAACCAAACTTTGGCTAATTGTTAGACATAATTATCGGCACAGCGATTGTTCTGCGCTACACTGCTATCTATAGCGGAAAAATAACAAGAGGGAGGGGATTTCATGCATACACGTGTGGTATTTAATCAAAAAGGTGGTGTCGGCAAATCCAGTATTGCAGTGAATTTGGCAGCAATAAGTGCACATCAAGGTTTAAAAACCTTACTGATTGATCTCGATCCGCAAGCGAATTCGAGTCAGTATGTGCTGGGCGATGACGCAACGTATTCGGCAGACAAGCCAGCTTTAGAACCCAATATTGAAAACTATTTTGAAGAAGTGCTTGGAACGGCTCAAAATAAAAGTCTATTGGGCAGTGCCATTGGTTCGATCCTCAAAGGACGAGCTAAAGGCTTAGAAAGTTATGTACACCAATCCCCTTTTAAAAATTTGGATGTGATTCCAGCCAGCCCAAGCCTGGGAGCATTGGCTTATGCGTTAGAGTCAAAACATAAAATTTATAAACTGCGCGATGCGTTACAACAGCTTGCTGGAAAATATGATCGTGTTTATATCGATACACCGCCAGCCTTTAACTTCTTTACTTTGTCGGCGTTGATTGCAGCCAATAAAGTCCTGATTCCGTTTGATTGTGATGTCTTTTCTAAACGCGCACTGCAAACTTTGATCGAAAATGTGCTCGAAACTCAAGATGATCATAATGATCATTTGGAAATTGAAGGCATTGTGGTGAATCAGTTCCAAGCGCAGGCCAAACTGCCGCGTGAAGTGGTGCAACAGCTGAAGGATGAAGGTCTTCCTGTACTAGAAAGTATGTTGCCCCCATCGGTGTTGATGAAAGAATCGCACCACAAAAATTTACCCTTAATTCATTTAGCACACGATCATAAATTGACGCAGGCCTATCAATCATTGTTCAATGAGATTGAGAATAATAAACTGCGAGATTCAGCATGAAAAATATCACAATTGCTTTTTTAGTGGGCAGTACGCTGTTATTGAGCGCCTGTGCCACAACGGTTAAACCAACTTATGTCTCTCCTACACAGTATCAAGCTTTGAACTGCCAACAGTTACAAGCGGAATATAATAGGATTCAGCAACATTTAGATGAAGGTGTACCCACTGCGAAACGCACTGGTATGGGAGTCGATGTAGGGCTGGGCGGTGGTTGGAGTCATGGTGGTGGTTGGGGCTTTGGTCCAAGCGTTTCACTCAATATGGGACAATCATCGAACACCAAAAAAACTGAAATTTCACGACTTTTGGGTCAGCAAGAGGCGATTGTACAAGCTGCAAAATTCAAAGGCTGTGCGATTACTGTGCAAAATAAGACGAATTAATGCCGCATTTATTCATTCTGCTGAAGGGTTCAACCTTTCAGCAGTCATTAAAATCTTAGCAAAATGTTTCGAAAATAATTTCAATAAAACAATGGACTATCGTTTTAATACGCACTTTTTTACCTCATGGGTTCTGTGTTTTTTCCCGCTTTGACTTGAGGAAACCGCTCTTTTTCGGCTAAATTGCGCATCTTTAATGCTGTTGTTGGATGTCTATGATTGAGAGTTGGCTGTTTGTATTGGCAATGATTGCTGTCTTGATGATTCCGGGACCAACCAATGCTTTACTCGCAAGCTCTGCACATCAGCAAGGTCTGGCGAAGACCAGCTTACTTGTACCCGCAGAACTGTTTGGGTATTTCTATGCCATCAATTTATGGGCACTCCTGATTCATCTCAGTACACCGACTTGGCCTTATCTGATAGACCTTTTACATGCACTGAGCGCAGTCTATGTGTTCTGGTTGGCTTTTCATTTGTGGAAAAGCTCGCACTTAGAAAAACATAATCAACGTTTTACCTCGATTCGACCTAAACAATTATTTTTTTCTACTTTGAAAAATCCGAAAGCGGTCTTATTTGCTGCGGGTATTTTTCCCTATGAAGCTTGGGATAATCCCACCAATTTCTTTTTGGTGTTTGCGGTGTTTAGTCTGGTGTTATTGCCAACGGCACTGTTCTGGATGTCTTTTGGCCGTGCCATTTTATCGGGCGAGTCCAAGCAAATAAAAGCCGATCTCTTATATAAAGGATCGGCCATGTTGTTGGTGGTGTGTATGTTTCCCGTGATTCTACGCTTTTTTGCTTAAGCTTCAGTGGTTGATTTTTTCTTTAATTTGGCACGAATAAAACCAATGATCCCCGGCAAGACACTAATAATAATAATGCCGAAAATCAGATGCGTGAAATTGTCTTTGACCACAGGCACATTACCAAAAATATAGCCTAAAGTAATGAATGAACCAATCCAGCAGAATGCGCCAATTAGGTTATAAGACAGGAAAAATTTGTAGTCCATTTTTCCTGCACCTGCTACAAAAGGTGCAAAAGTCCGCGCAAAAGGGATAAAACGCGCAAAAATAATAGTTTTACCACCATGTTTTTCAAAGAATTTTTGTGTATTAATCAGGTGTTGTTTATTGATGAAACGGGATTCGATTTCAAAAACGCGCGGTCCAATATAACGACCAATGTGATAATTCAGCGTATCGCCCAGTACAGCTGCGACAAAAAGTAAAACACCAAGAGTCCATGGATTCATTGCACCTGTGGATGCAGCTAAGGCACCTGCGGCAAACAATAAACTGTCGCCGGGTAGGAACGGCATGACCACCAAACCTGTTTCCACAAAGATGATGAGAAACAAAATTGCATAAATCCAAACCCCATAGTTGGTGATAAACTCAAGCAGATGGTCATCGACATGTAATATAAAATCAATCAGTTCCATGGGGCACAAATAAGCAAAAGAGTGCGGAAATCCTAGCAGTCTCGTTATCAGAAGTCAGTATTAAAACGTAAATAAATTTAGCTACTGGTGTTCTTATTTTGAAACGATGCGTGATGAAAATGCATATTTATTCTAAAAATAGAGAACATTAAGATAGCTACAACTTCAAATAAAACGTATTTAAAGGTGTAAAAATGTTTAATCCAAATGTTGTGGTCAAAAATATTGTCAATCAACCCAATACAGATGCAGTTTTAGCTTTAATTGCCCGTGTACTCATGGCTTATATTTTCCTTGTTGCAGGCTGGGGGAAAATTTCAGCTTATAGCGCAACTGTAGGGTATATGGAGTCTATGGGGGTTCCCGGAGCGCTATTACCTTTAACCATTTTAGTTGAGTTTGGTGGTGGCTTAGCGCTGTTATTTGGTTTTCAAGCCCGCTTTGCTGCGTTTGGCTTAGGTCTATTTAGTGTTATTACCGCGTTTATTTTTCACGATGGCGCGCAAGACAGCATTAATTTTATGAAAAATTTTGCCATGGCAGGTGGTCTATTTTTGCTAATGCTGCATGGTGCAGGAAAAATGAGTCTAGATCATCTGATTGAAAAATAATTCAAAATGAAAAGCAGCATTCACGATGCTGCTTTTCATTTTACAAAAAAGTACGGTGTGGACGTCCATTTTTGTTTTGATCAAGATCAATAAAACATGAGGAAAATAAGATGAAAAATCTTTTTAAAATAGGGTTATGTATTACAAGTTTAAGTCTTGCCGCAGGTGCATGGGCCAAGGATGACCATATCATTTTACAAGCAGCAGCAAAGAATCATGTCTCTGTGTCAGCCATTTCAAAGCTCAAAGATGAAACGGCGGTCACTTTAAAAGGGACACTGCTGAAACATCTCAATGAAGACCACTACGAGTTTAGCGATGGTACAGGAGTTATTTTGCTGGATATTGATGACGATTTATGGAAAGCATCCAATATTAAAGCAGGCGATAAGGTGCAGGTTGTGGGCGAGGTGGATACACATCGTTATAAACCGACCGATATTGAAGTCGTAAAAATAGAAAAAGTTTTGAAATAAACATCAGGCACGCGAAAGCGTGCTTTTTGGTATAAAAACCATTGGGTTTTAAGCGTTGTATAAAGCTTGTCCGAATTATGTGCGTTATGCGCGGAAAAATGCTAGAATACGGCGCTTATATTCGTTTGCCTTTCATAGTTGTTTGTCATGACTACCAATACTCAAATTACTGAAGATCGTATCCTTATTTTGGATTTCGGTTCTCAATATAGCCAGCTTATTGCACGCCGCGTACGTGAAGCTGGTGTATATTCTGAAATGTATGCCTATGACATGTCTGAAGAAGACATTCGTGCATTTAATCCAAACGGTATCATCTTATCAGGTGGTCCTGAGAGCGTACACGAAGAAGGCAGCCCACGTGCGCCAGAAGTTGTGTTCAACTTAGGTGTGCCAGTTTTGGGTATTTGCTATGGCTTACAAACCATGTCTGCACAGCTTGGCGGTAAAGTTGAGCCGGGTACTGTACATGAGTTCGGTTATGCCGAAGTAAACATCCAAGTTCGTGACAAGTTGATTGGTGATCTTGAAGACACCAAAGACCAACTTAAAGTCTGGATGAGTCATGGTGACAAAGTGACAGCGATTCCTGAAGGTTTCCAAATCACTGCGAGCACACCAAGCTGTCCAGTGGCGATGGTTTCTGATGAAACGCGTCGTTTTTACGGGATTCAGTTCCACCCAGAAGTAACGCACACTGCAAAAGGTGCAGAGTTATTATCTAACTTTGTACACAGCATTTGTGGCTGTCGTAGCCTGTGGAACTCTGAAAACATCATTGACTTACGCGTTGAACAATTACGTCAACAAATTGGCGATCAAAAAGTTCTTTTAGGTCTGTCTGGTGGAGTTGATTCATCAGTGGTTGCTGCGCTTTTACACCGTGCGATTGGCGATCAATTGACTTGTGTATTCGTTGATAATGGTCTGCTTCGTTTGAACGAAGGCGAACAAGTGATGGACATGTTTGCGAAAAACATGGGTATCCGTGTGATTCGTGCCGATGCTGAAGATCGTTTCTTGACTGCACTTGCTGGTGAGGTTGATCCTGAGAAGAAACGTAAAATCATTGGTCGTGAGTTCATTGAAGTTTTTGCTGAAGAAGCGCGTAAACTTGATGGCGTAAACTTCCTTGCTCAAGGGACAATTTATCCAGACGTGATTGAATCTGCTGCAACCAAAAATGGTAAAGCGCATGTGATTAAATCTCACCACAATGTGGGCGGTTTGCCAGATGACTTAGCTTTTGAATTGGTTGAGCCAATCCGTGATTTGTTTAAAGATGAAGTGCGTCGCTTAGGCACAACTTTAGGTTTACCGTTTGAAATGCTATATCGTCATCCATTCCCAGGTCCAGGTTTGGGCGTGCGTATTTTGGGTGAAGTGAAGAAAGAATATGCAGACATTTTACGTCTTGCAGATGACATCTTTATGCAAGAGCTTCGTGCAAGTGGTTGGTATGATAAAACTGCACAAGCCTTTGCTGTATTCCAACCTGTAAAATCTGTTGGCGTCGTCGGTGATGGCCGTCGTTATGCATGGGTGATTGCACTTCGTGCGGTTGAAACCGTTGACTTCATGACAGCACGTTTCGCACATCTTCCTTATGATCTTGTAGATAAAATTTCGACACGTATCATGAACGAAATTAAAGATGTTTCTCGTGTTGTTTATGACGTATCGTCTAAGCCACCAGCAACGATTGAGTGGGAATAATTTTCTAACGAAAATTATGTTAAAAAAAGAGCGCTTAGGCGCTCTTTTTTATTTTATACTGAATGAAAATTAGGATTCAAATTTGAGTTTTTATGTATACGCATTATGATTTAATGTTGCCTTTACTACGTATTATGCAATCACATGATGTGACATATAGTTTAAAAGAGGCTTATGAAGCATTACTGCAAGAGTTAAAATGTCCAGAAGAAGAACGTAATGAAACGATGGAAGATGGGAGAAACATCATCTTTTATCGTTTACAATGGGCGAAAACTTATTTAAAGAAAGCAGGATTAATAGATTATTCTAAAAGAGCACATTTTAATTTATCGAATGTGGGAAGAGATTTAGATTTAAGAAAAGTTGAAAAAATAGATAAGAAATATTTATCCAGATTTGATAGTTTTAATGAGTTTAGAAAAATAAATTCAAAAAATGAAAAAGTGCAAAAAATTGAAAATACACAAAAAGATAGTTCAGATTCTGAGGAATTAACACCTCCTGAGATTATTTACCAGCAATCAAAAATATTAAATAATGATTTGAAAGATGAGCTATTAAATTTAATTAAAAACAATTCCTCATCATTTTTTGAAAGACTGGTTGTCGATTTACTCGTTGCTATGGGGTATGGAGGATCGCATCAAGATGCCGCTCAAGCGATTGGCAAAACTAGTGATGGTGGTATCGATGGAATTATTAGTGAAGACCGTTTAGGTTTAGACAAAATTTATATTCAGGCTAAACGCTGGGAAAATACAGTGGGTCGGCCTGAGATACAGCAATTTAAAGGCGCACTAGCAGATCAAGTAGCTAAGAAAGGTGTCTTTATTACAACTTCCAATTTTAGTAAAGAGGCGATGGAATCGGCTAAAAAATCAGGCATTGTTTTAATTGATGGTAATAAATTAACAGCTCTCATGATTGAATTTGGTTTAGGTGTTCAAGTGGAGCGTAGTTTCCATATCTATAAAATCGACCAAGATCGTTTTGATGAAGAAAACTTCTGATTTTTCCTAAGTCATTGCTTTCCATCGCCTCTAAAACACTTTAGCAGAGCTAAAACATACCTTAGAAAGATGTAACAACATTTTTACATCCACTCATTGCCTGGTAGTTAGGTTTTGAAAACACAAGATATTGTCCCAAGTTTAAGAATCAGCATTCTATTTTTAGGGATGTGCAGTTGGGAATCTGCTTGTTATGATCTAGGACATATGGATCTGTAATGAGTAAGCACATGACGAATAATAACTATACTGAACTTTCACATTCGGATGACTGTGAAAAATACGTAAATCAATTCATTCAAGAGTTTCCACTGAGAAGTGCTGAAATCGGCCAAGGGACGGTCATCAAACGCGCGCTGCCAAGTCGCCATAAACGAATGATTGGTGCATGGTGTTTCTTAGATCATGCAGGCCCTGTAACCTTCCCTCAAGGGGACGGTTTAGATGTTGGCCCACATCCACATATCGGTTTGCAAACCTTTACATGGATGATTGAAGGCACCATGATGCATACCGACAGTTTGGGCAGCAAACAGCTGATTCGTCCAAAACAGGTCAATTTAATGACCGCAGGACACGGGATTTCCCATACGGAAGTCGCACCAGATACAGAAACCAAAATGCATGCAGCACAATTGTGGATTGCATTGCCCGATGCAGAAATTGCTGTTGAACCATGTTTCGATCACTATCCAGAACTGCCAGTGGTGGAAAAAGATGGGGTGGAGTTTACTGTTTTGGTTGGAGAGTTTTTAAATACCACTTCACCTGTGAGCGTTTATACCGAGCTATTAGGAGTGGACTTAAGCGCAACAGAAAGCACAAAAACCCGTTTAACACTCAATCCAAACTTTGAATATGGCTTTATGGCTTTAGAAGGAACGGCTACGGTCAATGGGCATGAACTGACAGAAGACAATATGGTGGTACTCGAGCAGGGTGTTAGTGCGATTGAAATTGAAATTCATGCTGGCAGCCGCTTGTTACTGTTAGGTGGTGAACCGTTTGAAAGTCCAATTTTACTGTGGTGGAATTTTGTGGGTCGTACTCAAGAAGAATTGAAAATTGCGCGTGATCAGTGGATTGCGCAAGATGAACGTTTTGGTTCAATTCCTGACTATGAAGGGCCACGACTGGAAGCACCGGCATTTCCAGACCAAATGCGTGCTTCAAAATAAAAGGAATACTGCGAAAAGTCGTTTAATAATAGAATAGGTGGATAGTTTAAATACTTGAAATCTATTCAAAATAATATCAATGAAAAATAGGATAATAAAAAAATGGCAATAATTGCGAATGCAGAAGTCAAAACATGCGTCGAAGCATGGTCTGGTGAAGTAAGTACTGGACGACATCAATTCATTACCGATAAACCAGCGTCTTTTGGCGGTCATGACAAAGGCCCAGCACCTTATGATTTTATTTGTACAGGTTTGATTTCCTGCACCATGATTACCCTACGGATGTATGCACAGCACAAAGGTATTGAGTGGGGGGCTTTTAGTGTCGAAGCAGATTTTAATGCCAATAAAGAAGGCCGAGAATGGATTAGTCGTCGTTTGTCGTTTGAGCAAACATTGACAGAAGAAGCACGCCAAAAAATCTTAGACATCTGTCAAAAAACACCAGTCACTAAAACTTTATTACGTTCCGTCGAGATTGAAACCTCAATTGTTTAACTCGCTTGACGGTTTTTTATAGGCGGTAAAGGATTTTGCGCGACTGGATATTCATGTGTATCGACAGGTGCAAAATCCAAATTTTAGCGTAAAGTGAGTGCTAGATTTCAATTAAAAGAAAAGGTAAAACAATGATCACCCTGCACCATTTGGAACATTCACGCTCTTTACGCATTTTATGGGCTTTGGAAGAGTTAGGGCTGGAGTATGAGGTGAAGTTTTATAAACGCCTACCGACCTATGCTGCACCACCTGAGTTAAAAAACATTCATCCCTTAGGTAAAGCACCCGTTTTGACCGATGGTGATTTGGTCATAGCAGAATCTGCGGTGATTTTAGAATACTTGCAAGCCACCTACGATACGGAGCACAAGTTTAAACCGAAAAATCCAAAGGACTTAATGCAATACAACTACTGGATGCATTATGCCGAAGGCTCTTTGATGCCATATTTGGTTATGACCTTGGTGATGAGTAATGTACCCAAGCATGTTCCCTTTCTAATTAAACCGCTTGCCAATAAAATTTGTGATGGGGTGAAAGGCGGTTTTATTAATCCACGCTTGAAAGAGCACAGTGCATATTTGGAAGATTATTTATCTCAACATGACTATTTTGCAGGTGATTTTTCCTTTGCTGATATTCAAATGAGCTTTCCTGTGGTGGCGATGCAAGAGCGGGTAAAAGCCCATAACCCTCAAATGGTGGCTTATGCACAGCGTATTCAGCAGCGCCCAGCATTTAAAAAAGCCAAAGAGCTCAGTGGGTTCTAATGGGTGGTGATGGTTTGAACTTGATTTTCTTACCCGGTGCATCGGGCAATACGGCATTTTGGCAACCTGTCATACAGTGTCTTCCTCAGGACTATTCAACCATGGTCGTCGCTTATCCGAGCTTTGGTGGCTATCCTGATGATGTGGATATACAGAGTTTTGAGGGCTTACAAGACGATGTATTGAATCAAATCCAACAGCCTTCTGTGGTCGTTGCACAATCGATGGGCGGCATTTTTGCAGTACAAGCTGCCTTACAAAAGCCTGAGCAGGTGCAGGCTTTGGTACTCGTGGCAACCTCAGGTGGCATTGATTTAAGTTCTTTTCAGGTGGCAGATTGGAGAGAGGATTATCAACAGAGCTTTACGGTTCCTGATTGGTTTGTTCAGCATCAGTCTGATTTGACAGACAGTCTGGAGCGTATCCAGTGTCCAGTTTTGTTGATTTGGGGCGATGCAGATCCGATTAGTCCTGTTGCGGTGGGGCAGTCCTTACACCGTCAAATACCACATGCAGAATTGCACATCGTGTCACAGGGACAACATGATTTGGCTTATGTGCATGCAGAGCATGTTGCGCAATTGATTCAAAATTTTCTCGTCAAACTCAGAGTATAAAAAAGGATGCCGAGGCATCCTTTTTTATTTTAGCGTTTGACCACAATTGAATCAATGCCGCTATGTTGTAGGGTTTGCTGTGCAATCACCGCGGCTTCTTGCGAGTCATATGGCCCTGAAATCACACGATACCATGTTTGGCCGCCTTCAACGGTTTTGACGACATCGGCAGAGAGACCATTTAAGATAATTTCTGCACGACGTGCATCGGCACTGTCAGGGTCAGGGTAACTGCGGACTTGCAATATAAAACTTGGCGCTTGCGGTGTCGGTGCTGCTTCGGTTAAACCCGGTTCAGCAGGGGTGATTTCTTCGGCAGCAGGTGCTTCAACAATCACCACAGTGCTTGGATTATCTTTGGTTTCAGGAATGGCTTGATCAGGAATTGGCGTCACTTGCTGCTGTGGCAGTAGGTCATAGAAACGGTAGTCTTTATTGGTTTCTTCTTGATAATGTTCCGAAGTGATTTGACCTTTCGGTTTCACTGGTGCCCAAGGCTTCCACAGTAACAGTGCTACAGCAAAACAGAGCACGATTAAAATGACCACAAGTGTACCGAGCCAAGCTGGAATCAGTGGCTTTTTGGGTTTGTTCGGTCTTTCAGATACACCGCGCTGCGTTTTTCCAAACACGTGGAAACCTCTTTTCTTCTAATCAATATGAGGGACTGGCCCATTCTTTTCTTTATTTTAATACTTGGCCTCAATGGATTCAAAGAGGCATCATCGTAAAATAAAGAATCGCTTTGCAAAATTCAAGTTTCACAAAGCGAGCAATACATCAGGGTTGATATGGCTACTTCGGGCAAAGCCCTTCATCTTGCGACGATGTGCAAAGCGTTGCTTTTTACATCGTTACCTCAAGCATAGCTTTCGGTCTTGCAGCCATGTGTGAAGCTTTGCTTCACTTATTACATGGCTTCAGGTGCAGACACACCTAGTAACTCTAAACCATTACGCAAAACTTGTTGTACGTTTATTGAAAGTAATAAACGGGCTTGCGAAAGGGCAATATTCTGTTCGTCGATAATTCTTGTATTATCCAAGTTATACCAACCATGGAATAATGCTGCGAGTTCTTTCAAATAGTTACCCACTTGGTGTGGTTCATAGCTATTTGCAGCACGAAGCACAATTTCAGGATAGGCCGCAAGTTTGGCAAGAATTTCAGTTTCAGCATCAAGAGTTAATAAGGTCGCATCGTAATCAGCTGCTTTGCTACGATCAAAAGGAATGCCTTTTTCAGGTGCTTTCACATCGATCATACGATTGACACGTGCATGTGCATATTGGATGTAGTACACCGCATTGTCTTTGCTTTGTGAAACCGCAAGGTCTAAGTCAAAGTCAATGTGTTGCTCAGACTTACGCATCACGTAGTAAAAACGTGCAGCATCGTTGCCCACTTCTTTACGCAGGTCACGTAAAGTCACGAACTGACCAGAACGAGATGACATTTGTACCATCTCACCACCACGCCATAGGCTGACGAACTGAACCAATAGAACGGTGAGTTTTTTCGAGTCATAACCCAAGGCATCAATCGCGGCTTTAACCCGTGAAATATAGCCATGGTGGTCTGAGCCCCAGATATCAATGATATCGGTATAGCCACGTTGTAATTTGTTCAGGTGATAAGCAATGTCAGAAGCAAAGTAAGTGGTTTGTCCATTACGACGCTTCACAACACGGTCTTTTTCATCGCCAAATTCAGTCGATTTGAACCAAATGTTGCCGTCTTTTTCGTATAAGAAACCACGTTGTTCTAAAGTTTCTAAAGCTTCATCAATTTTGTCTGTCAATGAGGCTTCGCTGAACCATTGGTTAAAGGTTACACCAAACTCGCCCAAGTCATCTTTGATGTCATCTAAGATCGCATTCAGCGCTGCTTGGTGGAATACGCGGTAAGCTTCACCGATTAAGCTTTGTGAATTATGGATTAAACCATCGATGTGCTTTTCTTTGTCGCCTGAAAGGACAACTTTATTGCCTTCAGCATCGAGTTCTTCTGCATATTGCACATCTTCAGGGACATCTTTATAGACGTCTGCCACAGGGCGGACGTAGGCATTGCCATCAGCATCAATAATACTTTGCGCGATTTCTTTAACATAATCGCCTTGATAGGCATTTTTAGGGAAAACCAGTTCTTGGCCTGTTAATTCGAGGTAGCGTAAATAGGTAGATGTTGCAAGGATGTCCATTTGACGGCCTGCATCATTCACATAATATTCACGGTCTACGGTTGCACCTGTTGCTTCAAGCAAGGTTGCAACGGTCATCCCATAGGCTGCGCCACGACCATGACCAACGTGCAAGCTAGACGTTGGGTTGGCAGAAACGAATTCCACTTGGATTTTTTTCGCAGCATTGGCTTGAGTGCGACCAAATTGCTTGCCTTGCGCTTGAATTTGATCAAGTACAGCAAAACGTTGGTCAGCATTTAAAAAGAAGTTAATAAAGCCAGGGCCTGCGATTTCTGCTTTGCTGATGTCCGCCACTTCAGGCAGTGCAGCAAGAATTTTTTCGGCTAAATCACGTGGCTTCATACCCGCAGCTTTAGAGGCAATCATCGCGATATTGGACGCGAAGTCACCGTGGCTTCGGTCTTTGGTACGCGTCAAATTACTGCTGTTGTTCCAGTCTGCTGGAAGGATACCTTCAGCTTGAAGGTTTTGCACTGCGTGCTCGAGAGCTGCTTGGATTGCCGTGTTCATATTCAGTCGAAAATTTGATGTCGCAGAAAAACGCTAAATATAGCAAATTTCCACGTCTTTAGGTGAATCCATTTTCATAGAATAAAAAATGTTCGAAAACTGCTAACGATTGCGCTGCAATAAACATGAAAAGCGCAGTATGATGAAAACTAAAACGCATACTTTTAAGGATAAAACGTGTCTGAACAGCGGCCCATGATCATTGGGAATATTCCCAAGTTACCAGCAAAATATGCCATGTTTATTTTGCCATTTTTTATCTCATTTTTTATGAGTGGCATTATCTCGATGATCAATCTTTGGCGCAATTTGGGCTGGGTGGACAATTTCCTACAGGTTTGGCTGTCCGCATGGATGATGTCTTGGGTGGTGGCCTATCCTGTAGTGCTCATTGTGCTACCGATTGTGCGCCGTTTGACCGGTGTGTTTGTTGATATGTCACATCTGAACCCACCCAAATAACCCTCATTTTAGCTATTTTCACGGCATGAGACAGGTTTGCTCAGGAGTTCCGCATTTTGGTTTTGAAAACGATACAGTTTGCCTGCATGAAAGAGCTTAATCACTTTAGTACTGGTAAGCTGTTGTTGAAAACGACTTAGGGTTTGGCGTTGAAATGGATCAAAGGGATTGCCGTAGTTTTTGTTGTCGAGTAAAAACTGAATCTGTCCTGCTTCTTTATCATAGCCATATAAGATACGTTTGCCTTGCACATCTTGAAGCTCAAATGTAGGCGGATGACTGCTGATTTTACAATTCAGACGTAGCGAGAGCACAAAGCCTTCGGTCGATTTGTTTTGTAGCTGATAAATCCCTTGTTTTTCATTCTCCAAATAGACCCATTGGTTTAACGGTAAATTTGCACTGAGTTGCTCATATTGCTCGATGGTGGCTTTACTGATATCGACAATGCCTTTGGGATCGATTTCAGGCAGTTTTTCGTTATGACCAAATAGCCCTGTAATTTTATCACTCACTGTAGTTTGCGCCGTAGAAATGGATTGGCATGCTGTCATTTGTGTGAGGTAAAGACATGTAAGGCTCAATAACATTACTTTTTTGATGATCATTTTTAATATAAAGAAGAAATAAAAGCGCTAGCTTAGCTTGAGCTTTATTTAAGTTCAAATTTTATCCATGCGCTATTTGACCGAAAAGACTGCCGCAAACTTGATTTTTGCGTTGCGTCGGTTTGATTTTTATTTTCAGACTAAATCGCTTTGATAATTGCATCACGCTTATAAATATCAAAAGATGCGCAAATGGCGCTAAGCTAGTAGCCGAATTAGATGCATAGATTCTCCCCATAGGTTCATCTAAATCTATGTATAACGAGATAGGTAATGACGACAGAATATTTAAAGACAAAACAACCCTTATACATCCCTTATGCGGGCAATACCTTACTTGAGTTGCCGCTGTTAAATAAAGGATCCGCATTTACGGAAGAAGAGCGTACTCGCTTCAACTTGCATGGTTTAATTCCGCATGTTGAAGAAAGCATTGAAGAACAAAGTCAGCGTTCTTATCAACAGTACTGTGCTTTTAATGATGCGATCAATAAGCACATTTACTTGCGTAACATTCAAGATACCAACGAAACCTTGTTCTATCACCTCATTGAAAACCATTTAAGTGAGATGATGCCGATCATCTATACCCCAACGGTGGGTGAGGCCTGTCAGCGTTTCTCGGATATCTATCGTCGCCATCGTGGCACATTTATTTCCTATCCAGACCGTGCGCATATTGATGACATCTTGCATAACATCAATAAGAAAAATGTCAAAGTTATTGTGATTACCGACGGCGAGCGTATTTTAGGCTTGGGTGACCAAGGCATTGGCGGAATGGGTATTCCGATTGGAAAATTGTCGCTATATACCGCGTGTGGGGGTATTAGCCCAGCTTATACGTTACCAATTACCCTCGATGTCGGTACCAATAATCAGCAGTTACTCAATGACCCGATTTATATGGGTTGGAATCAACCGCGCATCAGTGGTGATGAGTACTATGCTTTTGTTGATGAAGTGATTGCTGCGATCAAGCGTCGTTGGCCGAAAGCGTTGATTCAATTTGAAGACTTCGCGCAAAATAATGCCATGCCTTTATTGAATAAGTACCGTGATGAAATCTGTTGTTTTAATGATGATATTCAAGGTACCGCAGCCGTTTCTGTGGGCAGTTTGATTGCTGCATCACGTGCAGCAGGTAAACAGCTCAAAGATCAAACCGTTGCCTTCTTAGGTGCGGGTTCAGCAGGCTGTGGGATTGCTGAGCAAATTGTTGCGCAGATGAAAGTTGAAGGTTTAACTGATGCCGAAGCGCGTGCACGCGTGTATATGGTCGATCGTTTTGGTTTAATCACTGAAAATCAGCCAAATCTACTCGATTTCCAACGTAAATTGGCACAAAAACCAGAGGTGATAGCGCAATGGGGCAATGCTGAAGAAGTGATTTCACTGCTCGATGTCGTGAAAAATGCCAAACCTACCGTGTTGATTGGCGTATCAGGTCAGCCGGGCTTATTCACTGAAGAAGTGATTCGCACTTTGGCTTCGAACTGTGATCGTCCGATTGTATTGCCACTGTCTAACCCAACGTCGCGTGTTGAAGCAGTGCCAGCAGATATTATTCACTGGACGGACGGCAAGGCTTTGATTGCGACGGGCAGTCCTTTTGCTCCAGTCAACTATCAAGGCAAAATTTATAATATTTCGCAGTGCAATAACTCATATATCTTCCCAGGCATTGGGCTGGGCGTGATTGCGGCCAATGCAACTCGTGTCACAGACTCTATGCTGATTGCATCGAGTAATGCTTTGGCAGATTGCTCACCGATGTTGACTAACCCTACAGCAGATTTATTGCCTGAGATTGATGAAATTCAGAAAGTCTCTAAGTTGATAGCATTCAAAGTGGCCAAAGCAGCAATGGATGCAGGTGTAGCCCCGATTATTAGTGATGAGCAATTGCAACACGCGATTGAGAAAAACTTCTGGAAGCCAGAGTATCGTCACTATAAACGTGTTGCCTTCTAAAGCTGAAATGAGATCAAACAAAAAGGAGCATGATGCTCCTTTTTGTTTTTTGAGAGCTGCGTCTTCATTAACATTATTTTACTAGATTAAAAAAAAGACATTTTGTACACTCCGCGCACAAGTATAAAAACCAATAACTTAACAATGATCATGTTCAATTCTATTTATAAAATGCTGGAATCCTTTGGATTCGGCTCACAAAAACGTGCTGTGCATATTCATTTTTCTAATCTGGCTTTGAACACACAGGTGTTTATTCAGCGCATTGAGGGCGAACACCGAATCAATCAAGGCTTAAAAGCTGAAATTCTATGTCTATCGACCAATGCTTATCTGCCTTTAAAACAGTTCATTGGTGGACGTGTCGCGGTTGATCAGGTCACGGATGTGGGGCAGCTTTCTCGTCTGACGGGAGTGATTACCAGTGCCAGTCAGGGACAAAGTGATGGTGCGCTAACCGTTTATAAACTCACGATTGAAGATGCAACAGCGCTGTGGCATAAGCGCAGAAACAGTCGTGTGTTTATGAGTAAAAGTGTTCGTGAAATCACTGAAACTCTGTTTAGCGAGTGGCAAAGTCACAGTACATTATTTGCAGCCAGCTTAAGCCTGAACTTAGATGGTTTGAGCCGTGATTATGATGTACGCCCCTTTGTCATGCAGTCTAATGAAACCGACGCTGAGTTTCTCACTCGACTATGGCGGAGTGAAGGGATTAATTGGTTGATCGATGAACAAGCTCCGACGGTGCTCAGTTCGTCGGAACCGATTCAGGCACAGCAACTTCGTTTGATGGATGATAATCAAGCTTTTACAGCACTGGGTCGCCGAAAGATTCGTTTCCACCGCAGCCATGCCACTGAGCCTTTTGATAGCATCACCAGTTTTATTGCTGAACGTCACTTACAATCCACCACGGTACAGACGCAGCGTTGGCAAGCGCAACATTTAGCTCAAGATCAGAGTCAGGCTGTATTGAGTGCGCATCAGCACAGTGATCAACAAGACAATGAAAGTTTGGGTCTGGAACAAGTCTGGTGTGTCAGTCCAGCATGGACGGCTGATCTACAAGGTGAGGATCAGGCCACGTCTGCCAATAGCAGTCAACTAGATCGTCTCAACCAACAACTGAACCAATATCATGAGCTTCAGGCCAAATATTTCACAGCAAAAAGTAGCGTTCGAGATGCGCAAGTGGGCTATTGGTTTGAAATGGTGGATCATCCTGAAATAGAACAGCATGTGTCCGCAGAGCGTGAATTTCTCATTTTAGGCAAAGTTTTTTATAACCAAAATAATTTACCCAAAGAGTTATTACAGCAAATCAATCTGTTATTAAAAGGAAGTCGCTGGCAAGGTCTGAATGAGGAACGGCAAGCCAATGAACTCTTTGTCGTACGCCGTGAGGTCAAAATTGTTCCTGAATATCAAGCGTGGATACACCGTCCAGCAGCCTATCCTTTACGTGCCAAAGTTGTCGGGCCTGAAGGGGAAGAAATTTATGTGGATGCATGGGGACGGATTAAAGTTCGCTTTATGTTTACACGTAGTGATGACCATGCTCATGATGGTGGGGCGGGTGCAAATGACAATGACACGGACTCGGCTTGGGTCGATGTATTGACCCCATGGGCGGGTGAGGGGTATGGCGCACGTTTTCATCCGCGTGTTGGAGAAATTGTGGTCATCGACTTCTTTGAGGGGGATGTCGATCGACCCTTTGTAGTAGGACGCATTCATGAGGCCGAGCGCCACCAAACCATGTTTGATGTGAAAGGGACATTGCCTGCGACGAAAAAACTCAGCGGGATTCGTTCACAAGAGGTTGCAGGGCAAGGCTTTAACCAACTGCGTTTTGATGATACGACAGGGCAAATTAGTGTGCAGCTACACAGCAGTCATGGAGCGAGTCAGCTCAATCTCGGTAACCTCAGTCATCCAAAAGAAACTGAGAACAGTGATGGGCGTGGTGAGGGGTTTGAGCTAAGAACGGATCAATGGGGAGCCATGCGTGCAGGCAAAGGCCTCTTGATTAGTACCTATGCACAGGATCAAGCGGTCGCAGATCATTTGGCTGCATCCGAAGCCCAGTCCATCTTGCAGCAAGGTCATGACAGTATGCACATGCTGAGTACTTTGGCTGTTAAACAACAGACTGATGCACTGAATGTGATCAATCGTCTGCCTAAATTGATTCAGTCTGTAGAGCTAAAAGGGGCCAATCAAGCCCTCCAAGCAACTGTTGGTTTATTTAAAACTGCAGTCAGTCAGGATCCGATTTCGGCATTAAAAACGTGTGGTGGTTTTATTGAGGATATTCAAAAATTTGGTCAAGACACAGACAATTTGATCAATGAATTTAAAGATTATTTTCAGGATGCAGAGGCTTCAATAGAAAATTTAAAAGCCTTTATTGATAACCTCGAAGAACATGGTACAGATGCTTTAAAAAGTCAGTTGCAAGGCGTGAAAGACAATTTGAATGCGGATCCACTCGGCGCTTTAAAAGATGTTGGTAAAGTGATTGCGAATGTTGATATGAGAGACTTTGACCTGACCAGTGCTTGCGGAAGCTTTAATAAAGGCAGCAAATTGGATGTTAATCCCATGCAGGCATTGGGCTCCATGCAAGGTTTTATGGAGACATATGCTCAAGAGGCAGAGCAAACGCAGGATACTCAGAATCAAGCTCAAGCGAAGATCTTTCGTCAGGCTTTAATGCTGCTGGCTTCCCCCAATGGTATTGCTTTAACGACGCCTGAAGATATTGTTTTACAAGCTTCTCAAGACATTGCTGAAAGCGCACAGGGGTCCATTAACTTAAGTGCCCAGAAGAATATTATTGCGCATGCGCAGGATAAAGTGAGCTTATTTGCTGCACAAAAAGGGCTAAAAGCATTTGCAGCAAAAGGAAAAGTCGAATTACAGGCACAAGATGATGCAATAGAAGCGATTGCGCGTAAGGTGATTAAGCTAATTTCAACAGAAGATAAAATAGAAATAACCAGTCCGAAAGAAATTGTACTCACTGCTGGTGGTTCACAGCTCAAAATCAATGGGGATGGAATTTTTACGACAACAGGTGGAAAGTTTGAAAGTAAGGCGGGGCAGCATAGTTTTGTGGGTGGGGCTACAGTAAATGCTGAATTACCTAAAATGCCTGAAAGTGGAATCTTTAGTCGACGCTTTGATTTCAGTGAGTTGATTAATAATGATCTGTTGAAAGACGGGTTCAAATATAAAGTTATTAATCATGCAAAGAAAACAGAATACATCGGTTTTCTTGATCAGTTTGCAAGGACAGAAAGGATCTTTAGTGATAATGCGGATAACGTTGAAATTCTTCTACTTGGTAAGAGTAATAATAGCTCCGATAAATTACAGCTTATAGAGGAGAAAATTACAGAAGACCAAAGTAAGTTTCCGGATGAAACCTGTTGTGGCGGTGATGATGAACATGGTTATAACAATAGGCAGATTGCTGAAGAGTTAAATGAAGATGATGATTTGAAATTAGATTTTGAAAATTTTGGGCTCAAGGATTAAGTTAAAATGAAGACGTTAAAGATAGTGCTAGGTTCATATATTCTATTTAATAGTATGAATTTATATGCGGAAAACGTTAACGAGTGTATGAAATATTGGAGTGAGCCAGCTGTACAAATACGTGTTCTACCAGATGTGCAATGTTTCGATATCTGGGAAGAAGGTTTTAGTAATGAGAATAAAAAAATAGCAAGAAAAATTGGTTTTAATCTCAAAGATAAAAATTGGATGTCTACAGGGATATGTAATCATATCCAATATAAAAATAAAGATTACTATGTTTACTGGGCTGATATGAAGGATGATAGAACTGATCTTATTATGATTTATAATGAGGATAATTCATTTGCTTATTCAAGGAAGATAGACCAAAAAAATATTAAAAATGGATTTAGAAAAGAAGATCAGGTTGATGTGAATTTATCTTGCGGAAAAATAGGTGATGATATAAAAATTGCATCAGTTCTAAATGGTTATATATTTAAAGAAACATCTATTAGTAATATTTTTAAATATAAAATGTATGATAGGTTTAAGTGATGAATAAAATAATAAAATTTAAAGATGGTACGCTGCAAGATTTCAATTTGGATAGAAATGGTTTTATACAAGCTGTTAGTTATAAAGAGTCTAGTGCTGATTTAAAGTTAAGCCCAAATCATAAGATAAATATAATAGCTTCAGCTAAAAAAAGTGCAGGGGGGCACCGTGGATTTTTCCAGATGGGTGAGTCTGCTTTATTTGAAACAGGATATTACTTGGGAGATCTAGGTGTAGATTTTAGAAAGTTAAACCCAGAAAAAGAGCGGGGGAAAATAAATACTATTAGATCAACTTTTGGTAAAAATGACTGGAAAGGAGAGTGGTCTGGTAAAAATGGAATCTATTCACTTAATGATTTTCTTACAAAACCTGAATTACAATTAATGGCAGTAAATGATTGGATTAATCATTTGTGCAAACGCATGAGGATATTAAACTTTAACCAATATTATGGACAAATTATTAATGGGGTTGAAGTAACAGAGTCAGGAGCAATTGCTGGTGCACACTTGATGGGGGAGGGGGGGTTAGCTACTTTTCTTGGTTCACCTCAATTTAAGCAAAAATCTGCTGTATCTGATGCAAATGGTACGCATATTTCCTCATATATATCGATGTTTGGAGATTTTGACTTAGAAACTTGTTGCAAAAGAAAAATCTATATTACTTTAAAAGATAGCTCTGGTTTAGAGTTGAAAGATAAAGAAGTAATAATCATTTCTAAAAATAATGGAAAATATATTTCAGGAGAAACAAGAGTTAAGGTTAAGAGTGATGAGAATGGTAACCTTCCTGTTATTGTTAGAAATCCAAATACTGAAATAAAAATTGTTGCTAACGGAAAAGAGTCAAATAGCATCATTCAAAAAGCAAATGAGAAGCAAAAGGCAGTTTTAAGTGATTTTAAAGTTTCTAGCTACCCTGCTGTTCTAGAAGCAAATAATACCCCTAATCCAAGGCATCAGACTAATAAAACACCTCAAGAAGTAAGAAATGAACAAGCACAGTCTACTACATCTAAAGATGAAACTGATAAAAATTTAGTACAAAAAGATGTTAGTTTTAATATTCAAATTGTCGAAGGTGACTCTGCTAAACCAATTTCAAATATGAATTTTTATCTCACTTATAAGGGTAATATTAAAAAGCATACAGCTGATGGTACTGGCATTAAACAAGGTATTATTGCAGAAGAAGGACAGGATATTGAGGTTTCTGTTGAAGGAAGCGGGCAAAAACAGGTCATACATCACTTTAGGGTCAGTGCTGCATTAAAAAATCAAACGATTAAAGTGAAATTGCCCGTACATACTTTTAAGGTTTCAGTGATACATGATGGTAATGTTATTCCAAATACACTTTTCAGTATTTTTTATAGGGGGCGTGAAATTCATAAACGAACAAATAGCCTTGGCATTATCAATGTTCGAATGTTAATAGGTTTTGTTTTTGGTTTTGGAGTTAAAGGGAAAAGTCTAGTTTTAAGCCGGGTTGAAAAAGCAATTAAGATACAGAATTTTATAGTTAATAATAATGCTATACAAGCATCAAAAATGTATGAAACTGCGGATGCAAAATACAGGCAAATAGAAGATTTGAAAAACCAGCAAAAACAAAAAGAAGCTCAAGAAAATAAAGCGAAAGAAAAAGCAGAAAGTGCTAAGAGTGAGACTGATAAGAAGAATCAAGCAAAGCAAAACGATACGTATACTGAAAATGGAGGAAAGCCATTAACTGAAGTAAGCAGTCAATCGTCAGTAACAAGTGATACTACTCGATATCATATTTATTATAGTGGAGTCATCAAAAGGGAGAATAAAGCAGCAACAGGCTTTGCTGAATTTATTTATTATGATCAGAATGGTGGAATTCATAATTTAGGAAAATCAAACTTTAATGTAACTAATAGATGGAACTCTAAAAAAGTTAAAGGGGTTGGTTCGGTATATTTGATCGATCAAAGAAAACATAAACAGTATAAAAATGGAAATATAGGCTATTTATGGAGAATAGATAGTGAAGATGGAAGGTATTATCTTTCAGGAGTTGCTCTTTCTGCTGTATTAGGTGCTATGTGCAGCCTTGGGTATGCTGAATATACAGGTTCAGGTTTTAGCTGTAAAGATGGATCACCAGGAGATAGTGTCTCTCACTTAAATGGTGAAAATGGAGATTTTAGGTATATTGCTATTAATAATAGACATATGAATGAACTAACTTATACAAGCCATAAACATTTTGATTGGGATAAAAATGTTGATTTCTTAAATGCATTATATAAATTTGGATATAAACTATTTGGTTCTAATCCTGTTAAAATTAAAGAAAATAAATTGTTACCACATTCCAAAAGTTGGAGTGGGCATAATAACCATGTTCACCTGCATGATTTTAACCCAAATTTAGAGGATATATAATGTTTTTAATGAGATATATAAAAGAAGATAGATTTTTAAAAATGGTGTGTTTCTGTTTTTTATTATCGGCATGTAATACTTTTGATAAAAATGGGAGTTCTTTCAGTAGTTTTAGTGAAGATGGATTTGAGAGTTTTAAAATTGGAGACAATAGTCAAAATTTGACAGAGGTTGATGGTAGTCGTGTAGGTGATTGTTTTATTGCAAAGGATAATAAGAACGCGGATATAGAATTTCAAATTATGAATAATAGAATTTCAATTATTTCCTCTATAGACAGTAATAGGAGATCCTATAATGGCATAAAGGTAGGTGCGCCAGAAGCAGAAATAAATAAAAAATATACAGCTAAAAATTTAGATAAGAGAACAAATCCCTATGGTGATCCTAAAAAAGACTATTCGCTTATTCATTGGAATGATAGCGCTAAAAAATTAGGAACACGTTATGATATTGAAAATGGTGTTGTTGTCGGTATTAAGGTTGGAAATAGTAACTTAACTTTAATGGAAGGTTGTGCTTAGCTAACGTATCTAAAACTTAATCTTACTTATTATGTAAAAATGTGGGTAATAGTAAGATTAAGTTTTTGAGGAAAATTTTTCAACTTTAGATACTGGCTTTAAAAATCACCCTTCCAACACTTCTTCCAACAACTCTTCGCTCGGTGCAAAATAATAAGCACCGTCCACAGGAGCCACAAAATGAAGCATACGGTCATGAATTCCATCACCACTGGTGCCGAACATACGCAGTAACATCGCATCAATAATGTTTAAATCTTTCGTATAGGCAATAAAAAATAAACCTTGCTCACCTTTACCATCGCCATAAGGAAGCGAGTGACGTAGGATTTCCATTTCTTCGCCTTCATCATCTTCAACCACGACACGTGCAACGTGAGAATTTTCAGGTTTAACGTCATCATCTAGTTCAATACTTTCAAGTTTTGTCCGTCCAAAGACTTGCTCTTGAGCATCAACCTTTAGCTTTTTCCACTTTTCCAAATCATGGCAATAGCGCTGTGCAAAGATAAAAGAACCATCTGCGAATATTCCTGCATCTTCACTTAATAAAGTCGTTGCAGCACGATCATCGGGGAACTGCGGGTTTTCAGTACCATCAATAAAACCAGTCAAATCTCGACCATCAAAATTGCGGAAACAGACTCGTTCATCTAAAACATCAACTTTATCTTGGATGCCTTCAAAGAACGATTGGCTAAGGGCAAAACAAATATCGGTACGCTGAGACGCAATATGAATTAAAACATCCGCAGGTGAAACAGGCATATTGAAAGAGCCATAAATGGGCTCTAGCTGTTTAAACCCTGCAGGCGCTGTAGGATGAAGTTGTGCCCAAAGTTCAGGGCCAAAAGCAACAGCTGTTTTAATCTGCGCATGTGGATGTTGGGTAATAAGGCGATCACGAGTTGAAAATAAATCTTCTAATTTTTCTTTAAGTTCTTCAATACTTAAATCTTTTAAACGTAAAACAATAAAACGGGCATGATCTGAAGGTAATGGTAGAATTACAGATTGGGCGGTCATTCATGGCTCCTAAAAAAATTGTTATTTCTATTGGCTGTACTTATTGTGCCTTATGCAGTTTCTGCTTCATAGCCTTAAGTGATAAATTCATTGATGAATAATAAACCCTAAAAGCATGAAAGATCATATAATCTAAAGGTCATTTTTTTCTCAATACCACTATGTCATTTCAAATTTGGCTTGGCTTTGTACTCGCATGTTGGATCATTAGTATTTCTCCAGGGGCAGGGGCCATTGCGTCAATGTCGAGTGGCCTTAACTACGGTTTTCGGCATGGCTATTGGAATGCGCTGGGTTTACAACTCGCCTTGTTGGTACAAATCGGTATTGTGGCGGCTGGGGTAGGGGTACTTTTTGCCACAACGCCGTGGGCATTTTGGGCCGTGAAGTGGTTTGGTGTGGCTTATTTATTGTATTTGGCTTATTTACAATGGATGGCACCCATTCAATCGATTGAAATTCAACAAGAACAACCGACTAAATCACGCTCTAAATTGGTGATGTATGGCTTTTTGGTCAATATGAGCAATCCCAAAGCAATCGTCTTTTTATTGGCAGTTTTACCGCAATTTTTGGATTTGTCTAAACCACAGTGGAGTCAATATGCGGTGATGGCCGTCACGATGGTCACGATTGATTTGATTGTCATGGCAGGATATACGGGATTGGCAGCGAAAGTTTTAAAACTCTTAACATCACCGCGACAGCAAAAATATCTCAATCGTACTTTCGCAGCGTTGTTCAGTTGTGCGGCGGGACTGCTTAGTTTGGTTCATCAGTAAGTTTAGTCTGCGTCAATTCTGCTAAAAACTGTTGTTCGGTAACCACATGTATACCGTGCTGACGAAATAGGGCGGCAGTGATTCCTTCCCCTGCAATTTTTTGTCCAGTAAATGAGCCATCATAAATACCATCGCTGCCACAGGATGGGCTATTGGCTTTGAGCACGGCATGCGTGACATGATTGGCTCGCGCCAATGCTAAAGCTTTGTAAGCACCTTGAATAAAGACATCGCTAATCTGCTGACCATCTGAGGAAAAAACCTGTGCGTGGCCTAATAAAACATCAGCACCTGACCCGTGGCGAATTTCTGCTGCGGGACGCGGGGTTGGAAGTCCTGCACTGACTTCAGGACATAAGCTGACATAATCTTTATCGAGCAAAGCTTGAACTAACTGAGAGACTAAGCAGTCTTTGCCGTCATAACGGACTTTTTGTCCGAGTAGACATGCACTGATAAAATAACGTTGATGGATCATTTAGTTATGTCAGTTTTTTAAACTTCTGCGCGATAAAAATCAACGCAAACAAAATCGACATGGTTAAAACAATGCTGAGCCCTGTAGAGGTATTCAGCCCTGCACTGGACCATAAACCAACGGTCACCCCAATTTGCGCAATCACAAAGGCCCAAATCACCATTTGTTTTGGAGAGTGGGCAAGCAGTCGAGCGGTAAGTGCTGGAATGACAAGCAAGGCACCCATCAGTAAAGAACCCACTGCACGAAGCGCTAAAATGGTAAATAAAGCCAGTAGCAACATAAAAATCAAACGTTGCCATTTCGCACTGACACCTTCACTGACGGCCATATCAGGATCGATCGCGATTTGAATTTGAGCCTGCCAACTCTTATAAAGCACTGCCAACGCAACAACAATAACAGTGGCAAAAACGGGCAGGTCTGCCCATGTGATCGTGAGCAAATCACCAAATAAATAGCTGAGTAGCTCAGGTCTTAAGCTTGGAATATGTTGAATAAACATCAAACCCGAGCAGAGCAAGGTCGCAGAACAGAGTGCGAGTAATGCGTCATTCGGTAACCGTGGATCATGCAAAACCCAAAGGATCGCCACCAACAAGCCCGCAATAAAAGCCACACCCATCCACAGGGGCAACGCCATTGCTCCTGCAATCGCGACACCCAGTAACGTGCCATGTGCCATGGTGTCGGCAAAGAATGACATGCGACGCCATAGCATCAAACAGCCCAGTGGTGCAGTCAAAAAGACCAGAAGCGTGCCCATAATCCATGCAGGCAACAGCAGTTGTAACCATTCCATCATGACTTAAGCTTCCGGTTCAGGGTGAATGTGTGGGCGAGCGTCATGCTGACAAGGCGTTGCACTATCACCATGTGCGCAGTGATCATGATGATGTTGATAGAACACGCGGTTAGTACCAAAAATGGCTTGATACTCAGGGTGTTGTTGCACACTTTCAGGCAGGCCACTACAACAAATGTGTTTATTCAAACACACCACACGATGAGTTCCTTGCATGACCCACTGCAAATCATGTGAAACCATGAGCACAGCACAACCATATTTGGCGGGTAAACTGCGCACATAGTCGTACAGCTCAGCCTCAGACTGAATGTCTAAGCCCTGCATCGGTTCATCGAGAACCAAAATATCGGGTTGACGTAACAGTGCACGAGCCAGTAAAACGCGTTGTCGTTCCCCACCTGAAAGCTGCTGTACTTTAGAATTTTCAAGTTTGCTGATCCCAGTATCGTGGATAATTTCTTGCTTAATTACAGGATCACATTTTTCCAAAGCTAAGAGGTCTTTCACCCTAAGCGGTAGGCTATGTGAGGGATTAAATTTTTGTGGTACATAAGAAAACTTGAGTGGCTTTGTTGTTTTAATTTCGCCAGTATTAGGGTGCACAATACCCAATAGCACTTTAATGAGCGTGGATTTCCCTGCACCATTTGGCCCAATCAGGGTCACAATTTCCCGTTCATGTAAGACAAAATCGACATGCTTTAAAATGTCGCGTTCATCGATACGAACACTAATTTGGGAGAGTTCGACCAGAACAGGATCGAGGCTTATTTGTGGCGACACTGCTGACAAATTCCTGAAATTTCGATAATGCTATGTTGTGCCGTAAAACCATCGGCTGCGGAAAGTGCATCGAGTTGTTGTAATAATCCTTGAGCAGAGGCCTCTGTCACTGATTTGCAATCAGTGCAAATGAGAAAGGCGGCTTGATGGCCTTCACGGGGATGGCAACACGGAATATAGGCATTAATCGAGGTGAGTCGGTGAATGAGACCTTTTTCTAATAAAAAGTCTAAGGTGCGGTACACCGTCGGTGGGGCAGCAGGGCGGTCGGCATTGCTTTTAATTTTAGCCAACAAATCATACGCACCCATCGGGCCTGTCGCATTTAGGATCAGTGCCAAAACTTCTTTTCTTAAGGGGGTTAAGCGCGCACCAGTTGCTGCGCACAAGACTTCTGCTTCAGCCAAACGCATCTCAACGTTGTGATGACCATGCACATCATGTAAAGCATGGTGGTGTTCGTGAGAACAAGCGCTCATAACAAACCTCAAGTGCAAAATTTATAAAAGAAAAACGACATTAAATCTTAACATGAAGCGCAGAGAGTTTCGATTAGGCATAGGTATTTTTGTCGATTTGTTATATTATAACACTAATTGTATTTCTAGTGATTGCTCCCCATGTCCCGTTTCTTGGCTTTTTTTGCGTTTGCGCTGTTTAGTAGTGTTGCTTGGACGCAAGACTTGGTTGTTTCTACACAGCCGATTTACTTGATTGCACAGGAAGTGACAAAAGGCATTGAAAAACCAACCTTATTGTTGGCCGATCAATCTGGACATGATGTGAGTTTGACCCCAATGCATCGTAAAATCATTCAGGATGCAGGCTTGGTTATTTGGTTGGGACGAGCACATGAAGCACCGCTGGATAAACTCCTGACCCCCAATGATAAAGCAGTTTCTATTTTAGATTCAGGCATTATCAATACCTTACCACTACGAAATACCCGTGGTGATGCCTTAAAAAATACCATTGATACCCATGTTTGGCTTGACCCAAACAATGCGGTACGTATTGGTTTCTTTATTGCAGGCCTCCGTTCACAGCAGATGCCTGAGTATAAGGAGCGCTACTGGAATAATGCCAAAATCTTTGCTCAGAAAATGTTGCAAGCCTCAGCTATATATAGTCAAAGTACCCAAGCTCGCCAGTATTGGTCTTTTCATGATGCCTATCAATACATTGAGCGACCTTTAAACTTACGCTTTGCAGGCGCCTTGACAGATGACCCACATATTGCCCCTACGGTTGCGCAAATCAAATACTTAAATGACAGCCGCCCTTACTCAAAGATGTGCCTTTTGGCCGAAGTGCATGCCAGTCAAGCACAATATCAAAAGTTGAACCCATTGGTTTTCCAAGCTGTTGATGAAAGCATGACTGGGGCAGGGGATTTTGTCAGCGCGTGGAAGCAATTGGCCAATCATGTGCATAAATGTGTGCTAAATGCCCGAAAGTGACGCAAAAATTAAACAATAATTGATTAGTTTAAAAGCAATTTAAACATAGAAAAAAACTCGACTTAGGTCGGGAAAAGATTGCATGTTCAGGGGTGTAACTCTATAATGCCTGCGATTAAAAATAATCATCAGCTAAACTTGTCAAGCATGATTGTTGTGAGTGAATAAATAATGAGCCGAACTAGTCGCTTGATTGACCGACGATTAGCGAAAGCTTTAGTCCTCTTACAAGCATGTATGATTCCTGTTTCAGCCTTGATCGGCTGGGTCCTGAAAGACTCAACCGCAGCCCTGAGTGCAGCATTAGGTGCGCTCGTGTGTTGGCTTGCGACTTGCTATTTTTCATGGCAGTCGTTTCGAGCAGCAGGAGCTCGCGCTTCTAAACAAGTTCTTGCGAACATGTATAAAGGCATGATGGGTAAGTTTGCAATTGTGATTGTTGGTTTCATTTTAATTTTAAGCAATGTCAAACCGTTGTCAGCGGTGGCGTTGTTTTGTGGTTTTATGCTCGTTCAAACCATGACGTGGGTTGCTCCATTTTGGGTGTCGCGTCAACAAAAACGAGTTTAATAAGCACTACAAAAAATTGAAAAGTTTTTTAGGAGATGGACGAGATATCAAGCAGCACGCGATGTTCGTTCTCTCTATTTGTATTTGACATTGACCAGGTGTGATTTATGGCTGCTGAAGAACATGCCCTTACTTCGACCGAGTATATCAAGCATCACTTGACGAATATGACTTATGGCAAAATGCCAGACGGTTCATGGAAGTTGGCTGAGACTGCTGAAGAAGCTCAACAGATGGGGTTCACTGCTATTCACTTGGATTCAATGGGTTGGTCTATCACTCTTGGTGTGATTTTCTGTTTGTTGTTCTGGTGCGTAGCGAAAGCTGCAAACTCTGGTGTTCCAACCAAGTTCCAGTCTGCAATTGAAATGATCATTGAGTTTGTGGACTCAAGTGTTCGCGACACTTTCCATGGCAAATCACGCTTAATTGCGCCACTTGCATTGACCATTTTCGTGTGGATTTTCCTCATGAACGCAATGGACTTAATCCCAGTTGACTTTATTCCGTATACAGCTCAACTGATTGGTGCAAGTGTATTTGGTATGGATCCTCATCACGTTTACTTCAAGGTTGTACCTTCTACAGATCCAAACATTACCCTAGGTATGTCTTTATCTGTATTTGTACTGATCCTGTTCTACAGTATTCGCGAAAAGGGGATTGGTGGTTTCGTTGGCGAATTAGCACTTAACCCATTTAACCCAAGTAACCCAGTTGCAAAAGCGTTATTGATTCCAGTGAACTTAATTCTTGAATTAGTAACATTCCTTGCACGTCCAGTTTCATTGGCTCTGCGACTTTTCGGTAACATGTATGCAGGTGAGTTAATCTTCATCCTTATCGCATTATTACCGTTCTGGATCCAATGGGCGTTGTCTGTGCCTTGGGCGATCTTCCACATTCTTGTTATCACGCTACAAGCATTCATTTTTATGATGCTGACTATCGTATACTTGAGCATGGCAAGCGAAAAGCATTAATGGTAATGCCTAACTATCACTGGATGGTTGGGCGCACAATTTTTTAATTTAATTTGGTATAAACCTAACCTCTGAGGAATTATCATGGAACTCACTTTAGGTCTAGTTGCAATTGCATCTGCTATCTTGATCGCTTTTGGTGCTTTAGGTACTGCGATTGGTTTTGGTCTTTTAGGCGGTCGCTTCCTTGAAGCTGTTGCACGTCAACCAGAATTGGCTCCACAACTTCAAACTCGTATGTTCTTAATCGCGGGTCTTCTTGACGCTGTGCCTATGATCGGTGTTGGTATTGGCTTGTTCTTCATCTTTGCTAATCCATTTGTAGGTTAATCAGCTTAATTCCTAAATTAAACTATTGAGGAATAGCAATGAATATCAACCTCACATTGATTGGCCAAGCGATTGCATTTGCGATGTTTGTCGCATTCTGCATGAAATTTGTATGGCCACCACTAATCAATGCGATTAGTGAGCGTCAGCGTAAAATCGCTGATGGCTTAAACGCTGCTGAAAAAGCAAAAGCTGATCTTGCGGATGCGCAAGCTCAAGTGAAAGCTGAATTAGATGCAGCGAAAGCGCAAGCGGCTCAATTGATCGAACAAGCGAACCGTCGCGGTGCACAATTGGTAGAAGAAGCTCGTACTCAAGCGTCAGCTGAAGGTGAGCGTATTCGTCAACAAGCAAAAGAAGCTGTTGATACAGAAATCAATTCTGCTCGTGAAGAATTACGTCAACAAGTTGCTGATCTTGCAGTAACAGGCGCTGAGAAAATTCTTAGCCAAAAAGTTGATGCTGAAGCTCACAATGCCATGCTGACTCAGCTGGCTGCTAAACTTTAAGAGAGGCGGATTATGGCTGAACTCTTGACGTTGGCACGCCCGTACGCTAAAGCAGCATTTGCTTACGCTTCTGAGCAAAATGCAACTGACTCTTGGTCATCTGCATTGAACTTGCTCAGTGCTGCGGTGCAAGACGAAGCATTTTCAGCTTTCTTAACTCGCCCTGAGCTTACTCCTGCTGAGCAGGTAAGTCTTTTTGCAAAAGTATTAGGCGAAGACCAAACTGCAGCAGTGTCAAACTTTTTGACATTGCTTGCTGAAAACAACCGTTTGGCGCTTCTTCCTGAAATTTCTGCTGAATACGAGCAGCTCAAATCACAGAATAACAATACTGTGGATGTAGTCATTGAATCTGCATTCCCATTGACTTCTGTACAAGAACAATTACTTGCACATGCTTTAGAGAAAAAATTCGAAGCTGCGGTAAATGTTTCTGTAGAAGTTAAACCAGAGCTTATTGCTGGTGTTGTTATTCGTGCAGGCGACCAAGTGATAGATGATTCTGCGCTTAACAAGCTAGAAAAAATGCGGACTCGTCTTCTTGCTTAATTGCATATGAAGACTGAACTTTAAAAAGATTGAGGTATAGCGCAATGCAACAACTGAATCCATCCGAGATCAGTGCGCTCATTAAACAGCGTATCGGCGATCTGGACACCAGCGCGACCGCTAAAAACGAAGGGACCATTGTTATGGTTTCCGACGGTATTGTGCGTATTCACGGCCTTGCTGATGCAATGTACGGTGAAATGATCGAATTCGACGGCGGCTTATACGGTATGGCACTGAACCTAGAACAGGATTCAGTGGGCGTCGTTGTTTTAGGTAACTACTTAAGCCTTCAAGAAGGTCAAAAAGCGCGTTGCACAGGTCGTGTATTAGAAGTTCCGGTTGGTCCAGAACTTTTAGGCCGTGTAGTAGATGCTTTGGGTAACCCAATTGATGGTAAAGGCCCAATTGATGCAAAATTAACTGATGCTGTTGAAAAAGTAGCACCAGGCGTAATTTGGCGTCAATCAGTAGATCAACCTGTACAAACTGGTTATAAATCAGTAGATACAATGATCCCTGTAGGCCGTGGTCAGCGTGAGTTGATCATTGGTGACCGTCAAACTGGTAAAACAGCTATGGCGATCGATGCGATCATCGCTCAGAAAAACTCTGGCATTAAATGTGTATACGTAGCTATTGGTCAAAAACAATCGACTATTGCTAACGTTGTGCGCAAGCTAGAAGAAACTGGCGCTATGGCGTATACCACTGTTGTAGCAGCAGCTGCAGCCGATCCAGCAGCAATGTTGTACTTGGCTCCATACTCTGGCTGTACAATGGGTGAATACTTCCGTGACCGCGGTGAAGATGCACTAATCATTTATGATGATTTGTCTAAGCAAGCTGTTGCTTACCGTCAAATTTCATTGTTATTACGTCGTCCACCAGGTCGTGAAGCGTATCCAGGTGACGTATTCTATCTTCACTCTCGTCTTCTTGAGCGTGCTTCGCGCGTTTCTGCTGACTACGTTGAGAAATTCACGAATGGTGAAGTTAAAGGCCAAACTGGTTCATTAACTGCATTACCAATCATTGAAACTCAAGCGGGTGACGTATCTGCATTCGTACCAACGAACGTAATTTCGATCACTGACGGTCAGATCTTCCTTGAAACATCATTATTCAACGCAGGTATTCGTCCTGCTGTGAACGCGGGTATCTCTGTATCTCGTGTTGGTGGTTCAGCGCAGACTAAGATCATCAAAAAATTGTCTGGTGGTATCCGTACTGCTTTGGCGCAATACCGTGAATTGGCAGCGTTTGCTCAGTTTGCTTCTGACCTTGATGAAGCAACGCGTAAGCAACTTGAACATGGTCAACGTGTAACTGAATTAATGAAGCAAAAACAATATGCTCCATATTCAATTGCTGACCAAGCTGTTTCAATTTATGCATCTAACGAAGGCTACATGGCTGACGTTGAAGTGAAGAAAATCGTAGACTTTGATGCTGCGTTAATCTCTTACTTCCGTTCAGAAAATGCTGCGTTAATGCAAAACATCGATGAAACTGGTGATTACAACAAAGACATCGAAGCTGCAATCAAAGCAGGTATTGAAAGCTTTAAAGCGACTCAAACTTACTAATTTCAACTTCAGTTGGATTTAGTTTTGGTTTGGTTCACGGATCAACCTTCGAGGGCTCGAAAGGGCCTTCGAATACTAGGTTAAGCGTATGGCAAATTTAAAAGAAATTCGCGCCAAAGTAGCTAGTATCAAAAGCACGCAGAAAATTACTCGCGCGATGCAGATGGTAGCAGCTTCTAAGATGCGTCGTGCGCAAGAGCGCATGGCTCAAGGCCGTCCGTATGCCGAAAATATGCACCGTGTAATTGCTCACTTGGTTCAAGCGAATCCTGAATACAAACACCGTTATATGGTTGAACGCCCGGTTAAGCGCGTTGGCTATATCATTGTGTCTTCAGATCGTGGCCTTGCTGGTGGTTTGAACATTAACTTGTTCAAAAAAGTGGTTAAACACGTACAACAGCAACAAGAGCAGTCAATTGAAGTTCAATTTGCTTTAATTGGTCAAAAAGCGGTTTCGTTTTTTAAAAACTACGGCGGTAAAGTGCTGGGTGCTACGACAAATGTCGGTGATACACCAAGCCTTGAACAGTTATCTGGTTCTGTACAGGTGATGTTAGACGCATTTGATAAAGGCGAGTTAGATCGTATTTATCTTGTGTCAAACGGCTTTGTCAATGCCATGACTCAAAATCAAAAAATCGAACAACTTGTTCCTTTAGCAACTGCTGAAGAAAACAAGACTCTTAACCGTCAATACGGTTGGGATTATATCTATGAGCCTGAGGCTGAAGAGCTTTTAAATGGCTTATTGGTTCGTTACATCGAGTCTGTGGTATATCAAGGCGTGATCGAAAACATCGCGTGTGAGCAGTCAGCTCGTATGGTTGCAATGAAAGCTGCAACGGACAACGCAGGTGATTTGATCAAGAGCCTACAACTTATTTATAACAAGCTGCGTCAAGCCGCGATTACTCAGGAAATTTCTGAGATCGTTGGTGGTGCCGCTGCCGTTTAACATTATTTTGAATTGAGGAGACAGCAATGAGTAGCGGTCGTATCATTCAGATCATCGGCGCGGTTATCGACGTCGAGTTTGAACGTAACAGCGTTCCTAAGATCTATGACGCTCTCCACGTTGATGGCACTGAAACTACATTAGAAGTTCAGCAACAACTTGGTGATGGCGTAGTTCGTACTATTGCAATGGGTTCTACTGAAGGCCTTAAGCGTGGTTTGAACGTAACGAATACTAACGCTCCAATCTCTGTACCAGTGGGTACAGCGACTTTGGGTCGTATCATGGACGTTCTTGGTCGCCCAATCGACGAAGCTGGTCCAGTTGCGACTGAAGCGCGTTTGCCAATTCACCGTCAAGCACCTTCTTATGCTGAACAAGCAGCTTCTACTGACCTTTTAGAAACTGGTATTAAAGTCATCGACTTACTATGCCCGTTCGCTAAAGGTGGTAAAGTTGGTCTGTTCGGTGGTGCCGGTGTTGGTAAAACTGTAAACATGATGGAGTTGATCAACAACATCGCTAAAGCGCACTCAGGTTTATCTGTGTTTGCTGGTGTTGGTGAGCGTACTCGTGAAGGTAACGACTTCTATCACGAGATGAAAGACTCAAACGTTCTAGACAAAGTAGCAATGGTCTACGGTCAGATGAACGAGCCACCGGGTAACCGTTTACGTGTAGCGTTGACTGGTTTGACGATGGCTGAGTACTTCCGTGACGAGAAAGACGAAAATGGCAAAGGCCGTGACGTACTATTGTTCGTAGACAACATCTACCGTTATACACTAGCAGGTACTGAAGTATCAGCACTTCTAGGTCGTATGCCATCTGCAGTAGGTTACCAACCGACACTTGCAGAAGAGATGGGTGTTCTTCAAGAACGTATTACATCGACTAAGTCTGGTTCGATTACGTCAATCCAAGCGGTATACGTACCTGCCGATGACTTAACAGATCCATCGCCTGCAACTACGTTTGCTCACTTAGATGCAACTGTAGTATTGAGCCGTGACATCGCATCTTCTGGTATTTACCCAGCGATCGATCCACTTGACTCAACTTCACGTCAGTTAGATCCACTAGTAGTGGGTGCTGAGCATTACGAGATCGCTCGTTCAGTTCAAAACGTTCTTCAACGTTATAAAGAATTGAAAGACATCATCGCGATTCTTGGTATGGACGAACTTGCAGAAGAAGATAAGTTGACTGTTTACCGTGCGCGTAAAATCCAACGTTTCTTCTCTCAACCGTTCCACGTAGCTGAAGTGTTTACTGGTGCTCCTGGTAAACTTGTACCGCTTAAAGAAACGATTCGTGGCTTTAAAGGTCTTTTAGCTGGTGAATATGACCACATTCCAGAACAAGCGTTCTATATGGTTGGTGGTATTGACGAAGTAATTGCTAAAGCTGAGAAACTTTAATTAGTTACCTAATTTAGGAGATTCTCATGTCGACTATGCAGTGTGATGTTGTAAGTGTCCAAGAGTCTTTGTACTCTGGCACTGTAACGATGCTAATTGCTAAAGGTGCTGGTGGTGAATTGGGTATTATGCCTGGTCACGCGCCACTAGTAACTTTACTCAAGCCGGGTACAATCCGTGTTCTGCTTGAAAACGGTACAGAAGAGTTAATCTATGTATCTGGTGGTGTTTTAGAAGTTCAACCGCATGTTGTTACGGTTCTTGCAGATACTGCAGTCCGTGCAGAAAACTTAGATGAAGCAGCAATTCTTGAAGCGCGTAAACACGCTGAACAATTGCTTGCAAATCAAAAGAGCGACTTGGACTCTGCTGCTGCTTTGGCTGCTCTTGCAGAAACTGCTGCTCAGTTGGAAACCATCCGCAAAATCAAAAACCGCGCTCAATAAGAGACGGTTTGAGATTAAAAAAAGCCACCGAAAGGTGGCTTTTTTTATGCTATAAACAATTAAAAATAAAAGGAAGATAAAGTGGCTATATTTTTAAGAATTTTTTTACTTATTAGTTTTTTAGCTTATTTAGTTTGTTTTATTTGGGGATTACATTCTTCAGAAAAAGAATATAAAGAAATATTTATTAATATGTTAACCAGTGCTGCGGGGCTAAGTATAATTGTTGCTTTTTTAGCTCTATGGTTAACATTAGAAAATTTTCTAAGAAAGACAAGTTTGAATATTTCTGGGAAATTAGAATTTTATAACTATAAAGCTCAAAAGAGTGGTTACTCATATGATACATCTTTATCCAGTTTCCAACTTAATAACTATAAGGATAAAACTGTAGTAATTTACAGAGCTTATTTATCTCTAAGAAATGGACTTTATATACAGATATTGGATGCTAGTAAAAATCCTATTTTACTAAAAGCATATGATAAACATTTAGAAAAACTAGATATGTTATTTTATTACAAACTGAATAATGAATTTAAAGTTATACAAGATTCGGATATTTCTAAAGCTAAATTGTATTTAGATACAAATGAAGGAAAGTATAAAGTTAGAAATGGTCGAAAAGCTTGGATTCCTGCTAATAATAAAACTCTATTTCCTATATCTGTAGAGCAAAATCATAATCTCAATGTTAAGTTTTGTTTTTATGATCCAGTAAAGGTATCTATGGGTAATCCAACTGTGTATCAAATTGAGTATGGCCAAAAAACTATAGATGTAAGTGGAAAGACTATAGATGTAAGTAATATTAGTAGCGTAGATGATTTAAAAGCTTTATTAAATAAAGAGAGTCCTCCTATAGCACAAGGCTATTATGTATGGGATCCAATTAAAAAACTGCATGAGCAATATCCAGATTGGGTTAATGCAAAGAAAATAAATTTTAAGAATTTTTTGATTGAAGCCATTAGAACTTGTCTAACAAAGTTCAGGAAATAGTAGAAATCCTAAACATTTAATTCCCTACATTACTGACCTTTAAAATTTCATCAAAACCTTTATCTAGCTTTGTATTTGTAGTTTTCTAAAAGAGGCTAACACAACCACTTTGAGAATATTAGACTTGATCAAAGGTCATCTAAAGTTGCATATCTTTTATTCAACAGAAGTTATATTTTGAAAGCTTCTCTGTAAGTGAAGATGAAGATGAACCTGATTGCACATGAATCCCACTTTTGGGAACTTTACCAAGATTTTGAGCATTATTATCTGAGTATCGCAGTCGATATGAGTTCAGTGGTGTCGTGTTGGGACTTGGTACTGACTTCAGAAGAAATATTACAATATGAACATCGGGGTCGCGCGAGTATTCAGGAGCTGACCAAAGTCATGATTGAGGCAGCTTATAAGGGTGATTTTTCAATGATGGAAGCACGTTTAGCCAAGCCATATGAGCGTCACGCCATGCAAAAGGCTTTTAAAGAATGGTTAGCACAGAGCAAAACTCAGGAACAGTCTTCGTTTTGATGAGCTATGAGCTTAAGGCATTGTTTTAAAATTATTTTAAAAAGCTCTGACGCAATTGGCTGAACATCATGCGGTTAACGGTATCGTGCTGCGTCTCGATCAATTTTTTGATTTGTTCAACCTGAGGCTCATCTTCAGGAATCACAATCTCTGAATCGATTTCGATATCCGAATTGGGCATGGTAGTGGATGGTTGCTTAAGTAAATTTGAAGATGGGTGCTCGGCATGCCAAAGCTGTGTTTCGAGTGACATGATGTACTTATATTCATCGGTATTGGGGTTAAACCGCTTATATAGCCTTAAGTCTTGCATTGCATCTTGACGGCTTCGATCAGGCATATCTGTTTCGATTTCCAGCCATTCAGAGATAACCGGATGAATTTCATGTTGCATCAGTTGGTAATAAAGCCAATCACTGAGCAGGCTATGATCGATGTCAGACAGATATGGGCTGTTGTGTTGCAGTAATTGTTGTAAGTGTTCGAGAACCAAAACTTCTTGCTTTTGTAAGGCATAGCGCGCTTCAGCATCAAATTGTTGGTATTCTTCGGCTGGAATTTCAGTGAAATGTTGCTGTTCGACGAAAGCATCTATAATATGCGTTTGGAATAAGGTATTCCATTGCTCTAGCGCATGAATTTCGAGCTGTTGTAGCTCTTTAAACGCTTTGGTTTGATAGCGGCTGAGCTGCAGGCGCTGAATATTTTGCTGGTTGAACTCAATTTTTTGTTTGATGTATTCAGCATAAGCGCCTTGTTGTTTGGGGCTGACTGGGCTTGCAACATCGACCAAAAGTAACTGCTGCTGTTGTTTGTATTTGAGCCAGTCCTGAATACGTTGAACTTCTTTATGCTCTTTAGAAAAAAACTGTGTTAAGTGTGGCGTGGTTTTTTCAGGCATTAAAAAGTGCATCCCGCCAAAGACGATGATTGCTAAACAGGCGATCACAAGAATGACTTTTTTCATTATAAAAATGTTTTTCTGTGTTTCTTATTTGTACATGGTAGCCTAAAAATGAGAAATAGTTAATGTTTTTTCATTAAAGCTTCAAATCTGTATGGGTGAAATTGAAAATTCACCTTGCCCAAGAATACGAACTTTATACAGTGCATCAAAGCCTTCAGCATAGTGTGGTGGTTCAAATTTTTGAGCGGTGGCTCTGATCCCGACTTCAGGAATGCAGGCTTTGCCTTCACGTAAGTGGTTGCGTTCCAGTGCACTTTTAAGCTCAGTCTCAAAGAAATAGCCAACAATTTCAAAGCCTGCGGCCTGAGCACTGGCAATATAACGCGCCCTATCGGCTGGCGTAGGGTTGGTATTATCAATCACCATTTTGGTTTTTGAGGCCAGTCCTGCTTCAAAAATGAGTTTTTCACGATGCCGTGTTTTCAGCATGTCGAGGTTGATGCGCAAATGGCTATGTGCCAAATTCAACAGATAATAGCTCGATTTTCCCGAAGCTTGGATGCCCATAAAAATAATCAGCTGCATGTGTGAAATCGTGCCTCAATCAAAGTAGGAGAAACGGTTGTAGTCATTTTCTCCTACTCTATTGCTGAAAGCACCACTATTTAAATGTTTTAAGATTGGTTTGTGTTTGAACTATCATTCTCAGCTTGCTGAGGAATCATCATTGAAGCGAGTTTCAACATTTCAGATTGGATCGTGCCCATTTGCTGTTGCATCTTTTTAAAGTCGACTTGGCTGAAATCCACCTGTCCATTTAAAAAAGGCGAAGCTAAAACTTGTTGGTTGGCAGACAGTAGTTTTTCACGGATATCATTGATTTCTTGTGTTTTAAGATTCAGGCCATTCAAGGCATTATTGAAACCTGTGAGCTGTTGCTGCAAAGCTGTCGCGGCGTGTTGCAACTGTTGCTGATCGTGCTGTTCAATTGCGGCCTGCAAGTCACTTTGGGTTTCTTGCAGCTGAGTGACGTATTCACCTGCTTTTAATTGCATATCTGCCACATCACGCACGATATAGAGCATGTTGCCACTTTTCAGTTCAGCTTTTTCAGGGCTTTGTGTATTCGCAGATTGGTTTTGCTCAGAGGACTCAGTCTGGATGTCTTGCTGATTAGACTCTGTTGCTTGCTCACAGCCAATGAGTAGGATGCCTGAACTAAACAGTGCAAAAGGAAGAACTAAGTTTTGTAAAAGCTTTTTCATCATCAAATCAATATTGGGCTATGTGTCTTTTAATATAAGGGCAAAATGTGTAGATAAAATGCTGGGTTTCAAAGTCATAACAAATTTTTTAAAACAAAAAAAAGAGTGCCTGAGCACTCTTCATTTAAAGCAGTTTAACCAGCAATGATTTTAATAATGGAATGATTGCGAATGTCTGTCAGTACATAGTCGCCATTCACTTTAATCCACTGTTGGTTTTTAGCCGGTTTGCTGAGTTTTTTGTATTTTTGGTGATCTACTTTATAGGCATTGCTATGGTAAGGGCTTGGGAGTTTTTGACCTGCTTTCCAGTCTTGAGATGGACGCTTGGCTTTCTTTACAGTGGCTTGGGTTGGCTGTTGATGTCCATTTGATGTCTGCTTTTGCGCATGTCCATGTGACTGAGCTGCTTGATGTTGCTGATGTTGTTCTTGTGGTGCTGCTAGTGCAGGAAGGGCAATCAATGCGGTTGAGATAGATAAAATAGCTGCTTTTATAAATGTATTCATGAGCTTCACTTTTGGTTGTCTTGAGCGGATAGATGCATCATAGAGTGAAGTATTTGATTGATCGTGAATGAAGTGTTGTAAAATCATCAAAATAACGAAGGAATCATGAAGATCGAACCGATTCGAGTGCCATTATTCATTTAAAAAATAAAATATAAGCAGCCGTTAAATCTGACTGCTTATAAACAGCTTTCGGCTTATTTGGCCAATTCAGCATTGATAGCATCGACAATACGCGGATCATTGGCCGTAATGTCTGGTGCAAAACGCGCAACCACTTCGCCATTTTTATTGATTAAGAATTTCTCAAAGTTCCACAGCACTTCAGGTGGTTCGTTCGGTGTTAAACCATAGTCCACCAAGTCTTTCCACCAAGGGCCTTCACCAATGCGTTCAGGCACCGCTTGGGTGAGCGTTTCATATAACGGATGCTTATCATCCCCAGCAACCGAGATTTTTGAAAAAAGCGGGAAATCCACTTGATAGTTTAAAGAGCAGAATTCTTGAATTTCAGCGTCTGAACCCGGTTCTTGTGCCAAGAAATTGTTGGCAGGAAAACCTAGAATCTCTAAACCCTGTGATTTTTTGTCTTGATAGAGTTTTTCTAAACCTTCGTACTGCGGTGTGAGGCCACATTTAGATGCCACATTCACCACCAAGAGAACTTTACCTTGGTATTGGTTTAAGTTGATGTCTTCGCCCTGAATGGATTTGACTGGAATATTATAAATCGAAGTGCTCATTTGCGTGTCCTTATACGATGTGCATTTTATTGTGTTGGAAGCGTTCGACAAAGTCACGCCCATTTGCGGATTGATCGCAACAAAAAAGCAAGCCAAGGCTTGCTTTAAAGGGTAGGGGGGGCATTAAGACGCTGGAGCCGCTTTGACTTTCGCTTCCAAAGCCGTTACGTCAGCAATGATCGATTTCTGCAATTCAGTGGCTTTGTTTTGAAGTTCGGTGATTTTCGCGCTATCTGGCGTTGTTTTTGTACTTTCTTTGGTGAGCTCGACACCCAGATCATTGGCGTCCTGCATTTTTTCACGTAAAGCATCTACTTCAGCACTTTTTAAGGTTAAGGCATCTAATTCATCATTAAATTGCTTCACATAGGTTTCTGTTTTTTCAACCATATTTTTAATTTGAGCGGGATCCTTTTTCTCTAAGGTTGCACTCACTTCTTTTTGAAACGCGGCGGCTTCTTGAGCTTTGGCATTCGATAGCGTTTGTACAGCTAACAAATCGGCTTGAATATCGGCAATATTGTTATTGCTGTGATTAGCAACGATAGTGGTTGCTTCGGTTGAGGTCGCTTCAGATGCAGACGTCGTTTGCTCAACGGCTGGCTCAGTTCCTTTTTTTTCGCACGCAGCCAAAGTAAGTGTGGCCATACAAACTGTGGTTAAAAGTAACTTTTTCATAACGACATCCTTCTATCGGGAAATATGTTTTTGTAGGCCAGAGTCTAAGAGCAATGACCAATCAATTAAAAAATACGTTCGCTAGAACAGCATCAATACGATGCAGAGATCGTTGACATTGTTCTATGGTGTTTTTGTAGAGTGAAGCTGCTGAAATGCATCAATTTATTGAAATGTATAGTTTTATTTTGTCTTAATATTATGTTTTTTATGAATTTTATATTTTAAGATAAATGTATCAATTATGTGTGATACCCAAATGATATTCGAATAAATCATAAAAATGTTTTACCATTCATTTAAATTTTGCAAACAAAAGCTAAACGGGAAAAAGAATGAGTACTACACCACAACGTATGTATTGGGCTTTGAGTCTCCCTATCATTGCCGTACTCATTTGGTCGATCAATATTGTCGTTACGCGTTATGTAGCTGATTTCATTTCGCCAGTCAGTATTAGTTTTTATCGGTGGTTCTTTGCCTTCATTCTTTTAACTCCTTTTGTCGTGCGACCTTTATGTCGGCAGTGGGCATTAATTCGAGCACATTTAGGTCAGTTGGCAGTGCTAAGTGCATTTGGCCTGGTGTTGTATCAGGGTTTAGCCTATACCGCAGCGCATTATACGACTGCAACCAATATGGGGCTGATTAATGCCTTTATTCCGATCTTTACCATTTTTGTTTCACTGCTGATCTTAAAAGATATTCCAAATCGTTTTGCGATGATCGGGAGTATTTTATCTTTTGCAGGTTTGGTTTATATCATTGGGCAGGGCAATCTTGCAGGCCTAGTTCAATCGGGCGGGCATTTAGGTGATGTCCTGATGGTGGTTGCGGTATTCTTCTATGCCTTTTATGGGGTGTTTTTGAAAAAGTGGCAATTGCAAATTCCCTTGATGCTGAGTCTCTATGTGCAGATCTTTTTTGCACTGCTTTACCATTTACCTTTCATTGTCTATTTCGGTCTCGATTCAATCAATAGTCAAAACGCGGCAAGTGTCATGTACGCCAGTATTTTCCCTTCTTTGGTTGCGCCTTTACTGTGGATGTTAGCCATTACCCATTTAGGGCCGAATCGAACCAGTATTTTCATGAACTTGATGCCTGTCTTTACCGCAGTGATTGCCTATGTCTGGTTGAAAGAGGCGTGGACGGTTTATCATACGGTCGGTGGCTTGGTCATTATCTGTGGTATTTTACTGGCACAGCGTAAAACAGTATTAAAAACGCCACCTTTAGCAAACTCGATGGATTGATATTGATTAAAAAACGATCATTTGAGTTGTTTTTTTAATAGAATAATTCATTAATAAGTTAATTTATTAATGCTATTTCAGATAGTTTATGTATTTAATGTATGCAAAAGCTGATTAAAAATAGGTAGATAATTTGAATTATAATTTAATTATCTCCATTAATCAGCGTTTTAACGCTGTTTTTAATATAAAAAATCTATTTGTTTAGAAAAGCAATTTGCTACATAATACGCCCACTGCAAACTTAGGCCAATGTCAAAACGGGTATTAAGTGTTTGCTGATCAGTTTTCAGACCCTCTGGATGTGATTACACATCCTTTTTTATGCTCAGCCATCCCTATATGGCTGAGCTTTTTTTTGTCTATTTTTCAGTAAAAATCCTGAGAAAGAGCATGCTTTTAGGCACGAACCACTGCGCCAGTTTCGGCATCGAGTATGCGACTCGGTTCTTGGCTCAAGCCTAGGTCACCATTCAGATAATCGACCTGTTGGGCAAAGTAGTGGTTGGCATCTTGTAGTGAACGGGCAGGTGGCAATCCAGCGGGGTTGGCACTGGTGGAGACAATAAAGCCTTGAAAAGCATTGCAAAGCGCTACACAAATCGGATGCGTAGTTACCCGTACAGCAACTTTAGGATGATTGCCTTTAATCCATGTCGGAATGAGTTCATTTGCCGGTAGTAACCACGTGGTTGCGCGTTCTGATGGGTTACGATCGCTCCAGCTGTCGATCACTTGCTGACGGATGCGAGGATCTAAATGTTCTAAAAGCGGTTCAACTTGAGCAATTTGCCCAGCCAGTAAAATCACCCCTTTTTCAATCGGGCGCTGCTTAATCTGTAAAATATCTAGAAAGGCCTGTTCGTTATACGGATCACAGCCTAAACCCCATACTGCTTCTGTTGGATATGCTAAAACTTGACCTTGTTTTAAACATTGCGCCGCTTCAGTCACAGAGGTGGTAATCATTACAATTTGTACCTTTTATTGATTCATAAAGGGTTATTGTGAACCTTATTGGCTGGAACGGCAACGCAGATAATTGCCAGCCTGTTGTTGTGCGAGTCCTAAAATCTCCAGTTCCATTAACTGGCTAGTGAGTGTGGCAATATCGATGTTAAGTTTGAAATTAAGTTGATCCATATTTTGTCCAACCCAATCCAGTTGATTATAAAGTTCGAGTAAATCAGATGGGATCTCAATACTAGCACTTGGGGTGGTTTCTTGTGACTGGGATTGGCTATGCCATTGAGTGGGGAGTGCCAAGTCTTCAATGATTTGCTCAGGATGATCGACCAAAATCGCCCCTTCTCGGATCAGTTGATGACAACCTTGATGGTGTTCGCTGTAAATATGACCGGGAATCGCAAAAATGATTTTCCCTTGTTCTGCAGCTCTTTGGGCGGTTCCTAGAGAGCCACTTTTGAGTGCGGCTTCTGCAACCACAACCCCTAAACTCAATGCACTGACGATGCGGTTCCGCCGTGGAAAATTATGCTGTAAAGGCGGTGTATGTGGTAAAAATTCAGTAATAATACAGCCATTATTTTCTAATATTTGCGTACGCAGGGCTTGATGTTGGGAAGGGTAAGTGAGATTTAAGCCTGTGCCCATCACTGCAATGGTACGTTGATATTTTAAGCCGCCCTGATGCGCCGCAGCATCAATGCCTTCAGCTAAACCACTGCAAATATAAAAGCCTTTTTCGGCGAGGTAATAAGCAAAGTCATAAGCCACTTGTTTGCCGTGCGGACTGGGTTTTCGACTGCCGACGATAGCAACTTGAGGTTGGAGTAAACTTTGTGGATTGCCCTGACCAAATAAAATCGGTGGTCGGTCAGCATAGGGCAGCAGCTGCGAGGGATAATGACTGTCAGTATCAAGTAAAATAAAATCACAGCTGGCTTGGACGTCCTGCAGTAAAGTTTGTAATTTGAGTTGGCCAGCAGGCGTTTGGATTTCTGCGACACGTTGTAGATGGCTTTTGTGTAAGCCGAGATTTGGCCAGATCTGAAGATTGGAGGCAGCAACAGCTTTTGTGCTTGTGCCAAAATGCTGCTGTAGTTTTTGAAAGCTCGATAAAGAATGCTGAACTAAATACCACAGGGTGATTGTTGCAATCTGTTCATGTGATAAAGAGTTCAGCATATATACACCTTAAGGCAACGGATTATTCATCCACTACAGAGGGAGAAATTTTCGCGCCCAAGTTCATTGGTAGTTCGCTGTCGAGCACATAAGCATAGCTGACACGGTCAAAGGTTTTAAATACCATGATGTTGCCGATACGCTCCGTTGGAAGGGTCAGTTTTTCATTGGTTTTCGGATCACGAATTTCTTGACCCTTTTGACTAACCGAGAACACATAACCCGATTGAACGCCATCCACTGTGCCACGGTCAATGGTTACAACTGAATGCTTCGCAGCTAGACCAATCGAACCTTGAACACGAATCACTTGTCCACCCCCAGTCACATCTTGTGCATGTGTTGGGTAGAACAAGGTTGGAAGCATGGCGTCGTATTCAGGCAGTACGCGATAACCACGACGTACTTCAGAATTATACGAATCTGTGATTTCTAAAGTGGACATGTCATTTTCACCACGAATGGCAATGGCTGAAGCAACCTGAGTCAATTCTAGGCCTAGATTTTGTTTTTTGCCCTCTGCATCCGTCACAATGTACGGTTCGCCTTCACGGTAAATCGCGTAGCGTTGACCGACTTCAATGCCTTGGCCACGTGCATAAACGGTTTGCCCTTTACCTGCAATCACACGCTGATCGGCAGCACCAACGATATACGGTGTACCTTCCAAAGATTCCTCTGAAAGAATAGTGCTGTGTTCAAGCCAGTTTTTAATGTATTCCAGTGGAATGACAGGAATGGCATTGTTTAAAGACTCAACGCGTGCTTGAGGTTGAAGTTTAGTGCCGCCTGTATAACGACGAATAATCCCTTCACAGCCATCGCCTTCGTCTTTACCAATAATTGGACGGCCTTCATGAGTACACATCAGTAAGCGGTCACCTGGAAAAATCCAATGCGGATTTTTGACGTGTCTATTGCTGGCCCAAATTTCAGGCCAACGCACAGGATTATTTAGGAAACGTTTAGAAATATCCCACAGGGTATCGCCTTTTTTCACCACATAAACATTCGGTGAATTGGCTTTTAAAGCAGGTGGATTGTAATTTCGTGTAGGCGCCGCTTGAGCTGTTGAAATGACGCCTGCGCCAACACTTACGCAAACCGCAAGTGCTAACATGTGTTGCTTAAACCCCAAGGCACTAAAAGATGGCATGCCCATAAAAACCTTTTTCATTATCATAATTCCTAAAATTATGTATGTAGTTGCGTTATAATAACGATATTACACACATTTTTTTGATCAAGCATTCCCTTCATTTGGTTTTTTGATCAATGGCATAATTGAGGACGCAGTATGGCCTTATTACCTATTTTAAGTTTTCCTGATCCCCGTCTTCGCACCATTGCAGAACCCGTCGAAGAAGTTACTGATGAAATTCGTCAGCTGGCTGCAGATATGTTTGAAACCATGTATGAAGCGCCAGGCATTGGACTTGCCGCGACACAAGTTGATCGCCATATTCAGTTGATTGTCATGGACTTATCTGAACATAAAGATCAACCTTTGGTATTCATTAACCCCAAAGTTACCCCATTGACTGAAGAAACGCAGCCCTATGAAGAAGGCTGCCTATCAGTTCCCCAAATATACGACAAAGTTGAGCGCCCGTCACGCGTAAAGATCGAAGCAATTAACCTTGAAGGTCAAGCATTTGAGATCGAAGCTGACGAACTTCTCGCTGTTTGCATTCAACATGAAATGGATCACTTAAATGGCAAATTGTTCGTCGACTATTTGTCACCACTGAAGCGTCAACGTGCACGTGAAAAAGTAGAAAAATTGACTCGTCAGCGCCAAAAAGACAAAGTAGCTGTAAAACGCGGTTAAGTTTTTTTTGCTTAAAAATCATCTTTAAAGTGAGCCCAATTTCGATTGGGCTTTGTTATACTGGCCGCGTTCTCAATTCGGATGGAATGGATTGTTTTTTAGAGCTGCGTTGCTACTGTCTTGTGTAGCCGTGTTTTTACAGATTGCTGTTTTTTTACAGCCTTTACTACCGACGCAATATCAAATTGCGCCGGTCTGTGAAACCATTTCGCGTGCGCTTTTACTCAAACCAGTTGAACATCTCAGTTCTCATGCTGAAAAGCATTCCACACATCAGCATGAAATGCAGGCTCAGCATGAACTCGGTTCACAATCTGCCGAACACAATCATCATGATGCAAGTCATCAATGCCAATACTGTACGGTATATGGCAATCTCGTGCTGCCGCCTGATTTAGAGTTGAAAGCGGTACTTGACCGTATTCAAGTCCGTTTAATTGCATTCCAAAAAGCCTTTGCGCATGTTTGGTTTGCACTGCAACAACTCTTTTTACTACCTCAAGGGCGAGCACCGCCACTGTTTGTATAAACCTAGACATATATTTTTCGGGTCTTAACGGACTCTAGCCTAGTTGTATTTATAGATTCAGTGAGAATAAAAATGGCTCAGCCTACATTCTTTTTACAGCCTCTTGCGGCTGCGATTTCTCTTGCTTGTTTTTCAAGCGTAGTCTTTGCCGCTGAAGCAGACAGTGCGCACATGTTAGCACCTATCGTGGTGACGGCTCACCAGGGCAATGATGCCCATGGTCTGATTGTACATGCCGACCCTAAACAACCCACTCAGCCGATTCCTGCGGTTGATGGTGCAGCTTACCTACAAAGTATTGTGGGTTTTAACCAAATTAAAAATGGTGGCGCGAATGGTGATGTCACCTTCCGCGGTATGTTTGGCTCGCGTATTAAAATTCTCACAGATGGTACGGAAAATTTAGGCGCATGCCCAAGCCGTATGGATAATCCTACTTCTTATGTTTCTCCTGAAAGCTACGACAAAATTACGGTCGTAAAAGGACCACAAACTGTTCAGTATGCGCATACGGGTTCAGCCGCAACTGTTATTTTTGAACGTGAACCTGAACAGCTCACTTCGGCGAAACCTTATCGCGGACAAGCCAGTGTCATGCTTGGTTCTTATGGTCGTTTGGATCAGAATGTTGAAGCCGCTGTTGGTGATGAAACGAAATACGCACGTTTAAATGCCAATCGTTCAATTGCAGATAGCTATCAAGATGGAGCGGGCAATACGGTTCCGTCCGATTGGGAAAAGTGGAATGCAGATCTCGCGCTGGGTTGGACTCCGAATGAGGACACATGGGTGGAGCTGAAAGGTGGGAAGAGTGATGGTGAGGCAGTCTATGCTGGACGTAGCATGGATGGCTCTAAGTTTGCTCGTGAAAGTCTAGGTTTACATGTTGAAAAGAAAAACATTGGCGAGGTGATCAAGAAAGTCGAAGCACAAGTTGACTATAGCTATAACGATCATGTCATGGATAATTTTCGCTTAAGAACGCCACCGACAACGACCATGACGATGCATGGTATGCAGATGACAGTGCCGAATAAGATGGAAATGGAAGTAACGCGTCGTACTTTGAATGCGCGTGCTGCAATGACTTCTGAATGGGACAAAGTCAGTCTGATGACAGGAATAGACTCGCAGCGCAATAAGCATGGCGGCAATATGATTATGTATGCTATGCCGAGTATGAATTCTCCCTTTAAAACCAATATGGAATTTGAGTCTTATGGGGCTTTCGGTGAACTGAGTTATGCATTCAATGATCAGCATAAACTGGTGACAGGTGCACGCGTCGATCAAGCGAAGATCGATAACTTAGCCACTGATATAGAGCGCAAAGAAACCTTGCCAAGTGGTTTTATTCGAATTGAAAGTGAACTTGCGGAACATGTTAAAACTTACGCAGGATTAGGTTATGTAGAGCGTGTGCCTGATTATTGGGAATTGTTTAGTACCAAATACCATCAAAGTACAGGTACGACCTTTGCCAATTTAGAGAATGAAAAAACCGCGCAGTTTGATGCAGGTTATCAATATGAACAGGGTGCATTTAAATCATGGGCTTCAGTTTATGCAGGTTTGATTCAAGACTATATATTAGTGGCATATACCCCAACAGGTTCAATGGGCAAGTTGGAAGCCAAAAGCCGAAATGTCGATGCAACCATAGCAGGTGCTGAAGCAGGTGTGGCATACCAGTTTACTGATCAAATTCAAGCGGACATCAGTGCCATGTATGCATGGGGTGAAAATACGACGGATCACACCGCTTTACCGCAAATTGCACCATTAGAAGGGCGTTTCAATCTACGCTATGTGCAAGAGAAATATAATCTCGGTTTGTTATGGCGTGTGGTGGCAGCACAAGATCGTACCAGCTATCGAGAAGGCAATATCATTGGATACGATTTAGAAGACAGTAAAGGTTTTGGAACTCTGTCTTTAAATGGGACTTATAATATCCAAAAAGATCTAGACCTTTCAGTCGGAATAGATAATGTGCTGAATAAAAACTATGCCGAGCATTTGAATAAACTTGGAAGTTCAGGTTTTGGTTATGCTGCAACCGAGCAATTCAATAATATTGGACGTAATTATTGGGCGCGTATCAGTATGAAGTTCTAAATATATTGTGATGATCGGAAACAGCCATTCTAGAAATAGAATGGCTGTTCTTGGTTCTAAGATATAAATTGACGGAGAAAACAGCATTGTGAGTGGATATTCACCATAAAAAGTAGAAAGAAACAGCGATTTAAATAGAATATTTAAATATTATTTCGATTTATTTTTATTTAAATAAATAAAAACAATGTGTTGAGTTTAATTTGTGCGAGTGTGATGGTGTGATTTATGGCGCTAGCTAGGAAGTGGATAAATTTATTAAAAAATATTTAATATAAATAACAAATACTTATTGTTTTATGAGTTTGAAAAATAAACATGCAGAAATATTTATTGGGAAAAGGTGTTGCAAGGGATTAGAAATGCTGTAGAATGCACATCCATCGGCGGTGATGTTGATT
>NZ_JAQSUV010000030.1:0-76083 GCF_028649355.1 Acinetobacter sp. Gutcm_16
GTAGAGCGTCTGCCTTACAAGCAGAATGTCGGCGGTTCGATCCCGTCAGCGCCCACCATATTCCCTTATCGTAAAAACCTTGCTTATCTCAAGCTGTTTTCATACACTTCTGTGCAATAATAATTTTAAAATATGACAGATTTATGAGAAACCCATATCAACGCAAAGCTGCGTCTAAAAATCAAAATATTGCTTACGATCCTCTTGAAATCTATCGTCTTTTTATCGAAACTATCGTGCATCAAGGCCATGTTATTGCCTTATACCAAGATGGCTGGGCTTTATGTGCTACGCCAACCGGTCAACGTTCATTTGCGATGTGGCAGAGTAAAGGTTTAGCACAGCTTTTAGTGAAAGATAATTGGGCAGGCTACGAAATCCAGAGTATTGGTCTTAGCGATTTAGTCGAAAAAGTGATTCCATTCTTACGTGCAGAAAAAACCACGGTCTCGATGAATTTAAGCCCAGAAGGGCAGAATGTCTTGGTTGCACCAGAAAAATTATTATTAGATATCAAAAACTATTTATATCAATTTTCAATGCAGAAGCCTGAATTATTTAAACAATTACAATTACCATCGCCACGGACAATTCGCCTCCATTAATTCAAGATGATCCCATTTTAGTATTCATTGAGTAGCCAACCACTCCAATACGCAAAATATTCACGTAACCATGCATTATAGCGAGTGGCAAGAGGTGTCTGAGCGCTGATCATGATGGGCGTTTGATAACCCTGACGTATGGCTATAGCCCGGCTACGAGGGATATGAAAATCGCTGGTCACAATAGCAATCGGTTGCTGTAGAGAAATATGCTGCTTGGCTAAAATCTTTTTACTATTGATCAAATTTAACTCAGTACTGGTGCTTTGATCTTCGGTGTAAATACGTTGTGCTGGGATATGCTGTACATCAATCAGATACTGCCGCATTGCTTCAGCTTCACTATTTTTTTGCTGAAAGGAGAGGCCGCCACTGACGACCATAATACTGTTGGGATGGTGTTTGGCATAGCTTGCCGCTTGATCTAAACGGCTGGCCAATGTTGGACTCGGTTTGCCATGCTTCAGACCACTCCCAAGAACTACAATAGCGGGTGCAGCATGAGGGGTATTTTGTTGATTTGAAAACCCTAAAAAGACGAAGAAAATGACTAAGCTAAAAACCCAAACAAAGAAAATCGCCCAAGCCCAACGCCATATTGATTGTCTGATTGTATTGGTTTGAATATAGGCGATAAGTTTAGGATAAGCCAGTGCATAAATGATTAGACCTAGTCCAATCAATAAGGGCAAGAGGGTGCCAAAATTAAAGCGTAGTTGTAAAACAAAATACAAGCCGTCTGCGAACAGTAATGACCCGATAATAAAACTAATGACTCTTTTTGATTTTTGCATATAGGCTTGTGGGTTATCGTTTGCATGATTCTAGCAAATTTACGCATGAAAAAACCGAGCGCTGTGGCTCGGTTTTTTCATTTAGACTTAGTGTTTAGTAAACATCGCGACGATAACGACCTTCTTGACGGAGTTGATCTAATTTTTCTTCGCCTAAGATTTCAATTAGGGCAGCATCGACATCGCTCGCCATACCATTAATGCTACCGCAGACATAAATTACGGCACCATTTTCAACCCATGTTTTAAGCTCAGTGGCTTGTTCACGCAGTTTATGGTGTACATAGACTTTCTCTGCCTGATCTCGCGAGAACGCTAAATCTAAGCGTTGTAGCATGCCTGTGGTTTGCCACGCTTCAATCGTACTTTGATAGAAGAAATCATGTTCACGTTGACGCTCACCAAAGATCAACCAGTTTTGCGTATAGTCTAGGCGGGTACGTGCATGGAGTAGACTCATTAAACCAGCGATACCTGTACCGTTCCCAATACAAATGATAGGACGGTTGTCATTGATCAAATGGAATGATTCATTAGTACGAATACGTAGTGCGATAGGTTGCTGAAGCTCGGCATGTTGGGTTAACCAACCAGAACCTAAGCCCAGTTCACCTGCTGAATCTTGCTGTTGGCGCACGACTAAACGTAACACTTGTTGAGTCGGTACACTTGCAATTGAGTATTCACGTGTAGGTAAAGGGCTCAACTGTTCCAGTAAATGTTCCAAATTGGCAAAAGGCTCAATCTCTGTGTTGAGGTTTTTATCCCAAAGCGCTTGCTCAATGGAAATGGCTAAAGACTCAACGATGCTCTGTGCTGCAATGTGATGCTTCTGCATAAAGGCTTGGATACGTGCTGTGCTGTTACCTGGTTGAACTTCAGCAATATCACCCGCTTGCCATGTTGCATCGAAGTTGGTTTTTAGCTCAATATTATAAGCATGTGCTCCGACACTATTTGGATTGAGTACTTCACGTTGTGCCAAATTCCATTGATCAAAGGTTTTGTCAATGTTCATGGCTTGAAGCTCAAGTTTGGTTGCAGAGGCAAGAGCACTGTTCCAACGTTGAATATCATTGTTATCTGCGTTGTTGACTTCAATGGTTGCAAACAAAGCATGTGCGCGATTGGCTTTTAACCAACTATCAATGCGATGTCCAAAACTACAATAGGAATCAGGATATTCTTGAGAGCCTAAAGCCAAAACGGCATAGTGAAGGTGTGACAAATCCAAAGTTGTATTTAAAAATTTCTTTTCAAAACTACTGGCTAAGTCAGGTGCTTCACCCGTGCCATAAGTACTTGCAACAAAAAGCACTTGCTCAGCAGCTTTTAAGTCATCCTGTGTTAAGTGTTGCACAGCTTTAACGCTTACAGGTTGTCTTGCTTCTTGTAAGCTGGTTGCAGTACGCCAAGCAATTTGTTCAGAAACACCCGTTTGAGTTGCATAGGCAATGAGCCATGGTTTCGCATGTGGATCAACTGGAACATTCAACGCTCCACCACGGGCTTGCTGGGTGAGTTTCTTTTGCTTACGGCGTTTGAGATACAGCATCCAACCCGTTACAAAGAACAGTGGCATCATCAGTGATGCAAACATGGCAAAGAATTGATAAATTGGGCCAAAGAAGCTACCACGGTGCACAGGAAGCATACTGCTCATGATTTTTTCATTCAGCTTCTTCTGCTCATACAACTCCATTTTTTCAATTTGTGAAGTTTGATAATTGAAGACCGCTGAGTTTCTCGCCCGCTCATGCTGTGGAATTGCATCTACAAATGAAAGCTCAAGTGTACCGTCAGGCTTTTTCGGAATATTTAGGGTCAGGGTTGAATAGTCTCGACCAACTTGTGCGTTAAATCCTGTCCATGTTTGGGTTAAAGCAATTTGCACTTGTTCAGGAGATAAGCCTTTACGCTCGCCATGTTGTTCGCCTTGCCCACGTTCGCCACGTGCAGCGTGCTCACCTTGTGGCCCGCCACGACCTTGCTCACGTGATTCTCCACCACGAGCACCAGCCTGTTCGCCACGTGGGCCTTGAGCTGCACCAGTATTTGGACGGGGTCCTTCTTGCATTTGTGCTTGTGGGCGTTCAACGCCGAGGACTTTAAACATGCCATCGCGCCACCAATCATAAGACCAGTACAGTCCTGTACAGGCCAAGATCAGATAAAAGATCACCACCCAAGTACCAACAACAGCATGCAAATCCCAAATGAAGTTGCGTCCTTTCAATTTAGATTTAATAAAAAACCATTGTTTGATGGAATGACGTTTGGGCCAACGTAAGTACAGGCCACTCAATACAAAAAAAATAAGCATGAGGGTACAAGCGCCAGTAATTTGTTTACCGACAGGACCGACAGTTAAATTACGGTGTAACTGTTGAATAAAGTTAAAAAACTCACGGCCTTTAACTTCGGGTAAGACTTCAGCAGTATACGGGTTCACCATCATGTTATAACCACGACGTGCGCCTTCTTTCTCGATATTGACTGTACTTGAAGTGGTTGGCTCTTGAGCAATCGTAATACTATTGATTTTGATGGCAGGATCTTGTTTTTGGAAATGTAGATACAGCTCAGCAGGGGTTAATTTATTGTTTTGTATTGCTTGAACGGTATAGCTGTCTGGGTTCATCCATTTTAAGATTTGTTGTTCATAAGAATAGATGGCCCCTGTGACGCCCATAAGCGACAAGATAAGACCCGCAGTGATTCCCAAAAACCAATGCACTTGGAAAAATGTTTTTTTAAACATGGCGATACTTAATGGTGAGCGATTTGTTGTGCGCAAATTATACCTGAAGATTGAGAAGATAATATGGATTTAGAAATTAATATTTATTCTCATTATCATTTATATTCGAGAGTTTAGGATATAAAAAAACCTCCAAAAGTTGGAGGTTTTTTACAGAAGAGAAAGCAGGACTTAAAGTGGCTGCGCTTCACCGACTGTTTCTTTTAAATGTTTACGAATCGTATTAAACGAGAAGTTTTTGCTATCCATGCGTTTTGGCAGAATGTATGCACCTTCTTGGCCTTTCACTTTGAATTTAATCAACAAAAACTCAGGTGTGTTGTACCATTCGTAGATGTCTTTCCAACCGATTGCACCGACACCTTCTTGCATGCCCATTTGCTGGCGCATAATCAGACCGTGAGGTTGTACACCTAAACGAATGCCTTTAATTTCCTGAACTGGAAACTCATTCATTTTGCGCTTCACATACCATTCTAAACCGAATTTACGGACTAAAAGGTAAACCACGACGCAGGCGATTGCGACCCAACAAAAGATGGTTGAATAATTTTTGAGTAAAATTAGGCCAAGAATCGAAAGGGCTGTAACCACAGCCATGATGATCCAAGCTTTCATGCTAATTTTGTTTGTGCTACGCCAAATTTTTAATTGAGCATCGCGTTGTTCAGCTTCAGTGATTTCATAGGTCACAGGCTGTAAAGTATAAGCGTATAAATTTTTCGCGGTCATAGTGAAAGTAACAGATTTAAAACTGCAAAAAGTTTAGCATCATTTAGAGCATTTCAGTGAGTATATTGTTCCAAAATCACCCAAATTATAATGAAGCCAGTTCTGTGGCCTCATGATCCCGTTCGTGGCTTAAACTTTGCTTCAAACGACTGAACTGATTCAAGATGCTAAACATCAAGGAAAGCTGTTGTAAAATGATCAATGCTTTCTGATCTTCCTCATTATTTTGGCTTAAACGCTGACGAATGGTCTGTAGCATATTTTGCGCAGTTAAATCAGGCATTTCATCCCGCAGGAGCGCACCTTGGATATTGTCAAAAGCGCGATCCATCAATTCTAAAATTTGTGGGTCGTCAATTTTTTCGCGATGAGCCCCCAAAGCTGCAATATAGCTAATAAAGGTATGATTGAGACATAAGAACTCAAACGCCAAGCTCTTTTGCGTTGGGTCAAAGTCGGGCTCGGTGGCTAAAGTTGAAATGAGTGAAGCAACTTCGGCATCGGTATTGTGTGCAGCACGACGAACCACGCGATAATTCAGACCGTTGTTACGTCCAGACTTATACTGTTCAATTACCTCAGCTAAATAATCACATTGAGCGGAAAGCGAACGATAAATTGTGCGGGGTAGGCGACGGAACTTCCAGTCTGGGAAAATGAAACTTACACCTAACCATGCCAGTCCACAGCCAATTAAGGTATCCATCATGCGCGGAAGGGCAGCTTCGTATCCCATACCATCTAAGTTGAAATTAATCAGCGCCAAGATAGTGATGAAAGCGGTGGCTTGAGCGTATTGTTTACTGCGAAGCTCAAAGAAAAGTACCCCGCTGATGACCAATACGAGAAGTTGTCCTTCAATCGAAGGTACAAAGTACAATACGGCATACCCTAAAATGATTCCGACCAACGTCCCGACGATACGTAAACGTAAACGACGTTTAGTTGCGTTGAAATTGGGCTGACTGACAAATAGTGCTGTAAGTAAAATCCAGTACCCATATTCAATGTTGGTGACTTGAACAAAGATATATCCAACTAATAGCACGATAGACAGACGAATCGCGTGTCGAAATAACACCGACTCTGGGGTGAGATGTTGTTTAATCCGAACTTTAATGTCATCCCAGCCTTTCAGGTCATCATCTTTGAGCTGGCTTTCGATATGTTTGGTTTTATCGAGCTTAATATTGCGTTCAGTTTCTAAATTACGTAGCTGCGCATCAATCGACTTTAAGTTTTGATACAGTGAAAACAGAGCGTTGACCCAAATTTGGTCATATTGTTGTTCGTCTCTGAGCTTTTCTAATGATAAACGGAGGTTTTCAAATGCATGTTTAAAGCGCTTATTATGGGTATAGGTTTGACGGTTTAAAATGCTGCTGCTTAAGTCCTTACAGGCTTTGGCTTGTATAGATAAAATTCGTTGAAAGCGGAATAAAATATCGCTGTGTTGAAAAATTTTCGCCAGTTTTTGATAGTCAATATGTGCTGAATCTGCACGCTCGTGAATATCTTGCGCCACAAAATAATATTGCAGACTGCGACGTGTATCCCGTTGTCCACGGTCACCTTTTAAACGGGTGAGTAGGGCGGTTTTCATGTCGTTGAAAATTGCAATTAATTTACCATTTTCCAACGACAGTTCAATCATGCTCTGTTGATAGCTGTTAGCTGTCATATCGACATCAAATAGGTTGGATTTGGCAAACAGAAAATCGGCGAGTGAGGAATAACACTTCGATAGATTGTCTTGTACTTGACGAACGGGAAAGAGCAGAAAACTGATGGTTGAAATAACGCTATACCAAATTGCCCCAATCACCAGCAGAGACGGTTGTGTATACCAGTTGTCAAAAAGTCCGACACCGAGCATGGAGTAAACGGAAACCACTAAGCAACCATAGGAAATCGTGGCATAACGACGTCCCAGTGAGCCCAGTAAAATCAGACCAATACACGAAACGATTAGACCCAGTGCGAATAAAATTGGATGCGGAAATAAAAAGTAAATCGACGTTGCAGTAATGAAAAAGCCAATATAGGTAAAAATTAAATTCATGATTCGCACGGAAAAGCGGTCATCAATATCACTTAAACCCGCAGCAACTGCGCCGAGTGTCAGCGGAATAGTTGCCAGTTGAAAACCCATGAGATATGGAACAAAAGCAGTCCCTGCAAAAGTAATGACCATGCGGAGGTTATACATGAAGGTTGTATTATAAGTAGCCTGTTTTAGACTGGTCAGCCATGCTTTCAAAGGGCACCTTTGTTTGTCGCTTAGGGTTGGACAATTTTCAAATATGAGAATATGTGAAATTTCACCTGCTCTGCTATAAATCATACTATGGAGCGTGTAAACTTGTCTGCAAACTCTCCTTCCAAAACATAAATTAATCCTATGTCGACTACACAGGAAAAAGCGGTCTATTCCAACGCTTGGATTCTCTTACTTGCTTCACTGACTGCACTCGGTCCACTGTCTATTGATATGTATTTGCCCGCTTTGCCACAAATGGCGAATGACTTTGGGGTAAGCACACAAATGGTGGCCAACAGCTTACCTGCGTACTTCTTAGGCTTGGCTATTGGACAACTGATTTATGGGCCGGTAAGTGATCGAATTGGGCGGAAAAAACCGCTGTATTTTGGCCTAAGTCTCTACATTATTGCCAGTTTACTGTGTGTGTTTGCAAACAGTGAGTGGAGTCTCATTGCCGCTCGGGTTTTACAAGCCTTAGGCGGTTGTGTGGGCGTGGTGATTGCCCGTGCTGCGATTCGTGACCGTTTAGATATGCAAGCCTCAGCCCAAGCATTTGCCAGTATGATGATCGTGACCACCATCGCGCCGATTATTGCACCGAGTTTAGGCGCGCTGGTACTGAGTTTCAGTAGTTGGCATAGTATTTTCGCCTTTTTGATGGTCGTTGGCTTGGGAAGCCTGTGCTGCGTACATTTTTTCTTTGAGGAAACTCTAGATCCGAAGCGCCGTTTAAAGCTTAACTTTAATCAAGTTTTAAACCTTTATGGCGCGATTTTGCAAGATTCGAGCTTTAGACGCCCGATGTTTGTTGGATGCTTTGCTGGGGCTGTACTCTTTTGCTATATCAGTGCTTCTGCTGCCATTCTGATGGATGGTTACGGCTTAAGTCAGCAAGTTTTTGCCTATGCCTTTGGTGCCAATGCGCTTGGGATTATGCTGTTCTCAACCTTAAATAAGCGCTTGGCACAAAAGTTAAGTGTTTTTCAGCGCTTAAAATTAGGCAGTTTTTTGCAGTTGGCTGGTGTGGGGCTGCTGTTGGTAGCGGGTAGCATGACGCATGCACCGTTATATATCGTTTGCGCAGGGATGTTTCTCGCTGTCGTAGCAATCGGTTTTACAGGGCCAAATGCCATGGCGATTGCAATGTCTGAGCAGGGTGCACGGGCAGGAACGGCCAGTGCGATTATGGGCAGTATGCAATTTGGTTGTGGTCTACTTTGTGGTGTGATTCTTAATTTTCTACTCTGGTCGGCACTTTTGAATATGGCCATTGTCATGGCTATTTTTGTGGCTTTGGCTTTGTATTATGTGTTTAAGCTTGAGCACGAAAAAGCCTAAAAATTGAAGTCGTGACTATATAAAAAAAAGAGACTTATTTTAGTCTCTTTTGTTATTTAAATGAATGCTTTAAATCTCACTCATTGTTTAAGAATACTGCAAAATCTTCAACTGGTACGCCAGATGTTATAAAGCGATTGACGATCTGCTCAGGATCCGCATAACCCAGTGCCATGCCGCAGACGAGTTCAGCATCTTGTACATTGATAGCATAAAAGTGATTCCATACGACTCGTGACAAGAGTCTGAACCTTGTGCTTTGACTGAAGTCATGACATTTCTCATCATGGCAATATCCATTTTCGCGCCGATGTTTAAGGCTTGATTGACTGCGAAGAATAGTCCGACAGGTGCATCAAAAAATTGGTCATTACGTGGTTGCTGCTGTGCGATTTTCGCTTTTCACCTTTTTGAATATTAAGCAAGCCATATAAGCCCCAACCATTTTCACGGTGGCGCTCAATAAAAGGCGAAATTCATTTTTCTGGATAATATGCAAAAGCTTCTTGGTATAGTGCGGATTTTTTTGGATGTTGAAATCATTCAAATTGAACATAACAGACCTACTCAAGCATTTCGTCACGCTTTTTTCCTATGAGCACATCTTTTTGCCCTAACCGTGTATTCATGCTTGGGGATATTTTATTCATCATGCTCAATAATAGTCTGAATAGTTAGGATTTTTTGGTGCAAAGGTGTGATTTTGACCCATCATTGGGCATAGATGGCTATCTATTAGACTAAGACTTTAGTTATAAGAAAAAAATATAGATCTCAAATAAAACTCAGTCTATATTTAAGAAAATATGAAGAATTGTTACTTAATTATTGCAAAAGTCTGTCTAAATTGTAATTTGATGCTTCAAAGCCAATCGCGAATAACATCAATTATCGTTCAAAATTGCTGGCATTAGACTTTAGTGGCAAGAGTAATAAAAGGTCATATCTTAAAACATCGAAATGTGCGATTTTTCATCTTTATAAGATTACTTTGCATATGAAAAGACCAAAACGGAGTGGTCTTTTGTGCAAAAAATTTTACTGAAATGGAATTTTTGATTCACAATTAACAATGTAATAAAGGAAGTTTGTGTATGCGTTTAGCCCTCAATAAAAAGCCATTTATCGCTCAAAGCCTAGCACTTAGTGTGGCTGCTCTGATGATGACAACAACTCATGCTGCAACCAAAGAACAACAAGAACTCGCTCAGTTGCGTGCCGAAGTTGCAGAGCTAAAAGCATTAATGCAACAACAGCAACAAGTTCAACAACAACAAGCAGTTCAGATTCAACAAGTGAAAGCACAGCCAGCTCCTGTAAAAGCTGAATCTTCACTATCTTCGTTCAAATCTAAGTCTGGCGCAGACATTAACCTATATGGTTTTGTTCGTGGCGATGCAAACTACATTATTGAAGGTGCGGATGACGACTTCAACAAAGTTTCAAGCTCAAATGGCCAAACTAAAGACAAACTTCGTGCAACAGCGAAAACCACACGCTTAGGTTTAGATTTCAATACCAATGTGGCTGGCGACAACAAACTTGGCGGTAAAGTAGAAGTAGACTTTGCTGGAACGAATGAAGCACTGCGTATTCGTCATGCATATTTGACTTATAACAATTGGTTGTTTGGTCAAACCACTTCTAACTTCCTGTCAAACCACGCACCAGAAATGATTGACTTCGGCACTAACGTGGGTGGCGGTACAACTCGTATTCCACAAGTACGTTATGGCTTTAATTTGGCACCTGCAACGAAATTATTCATTGCTGCGGAAGAAGGAAATAGTTCAGCAAACCAACTTAAAGTTACCACGACTAACGGTGTAACTACGAGTGAGACTGTTAGTTCAGATGTGAAATATAGCTTACCAGTATTAACTGCGAAATTAACGCAAGGTTTTGCAGATGGTAAAGCAAATGCATCTGTTCGTGGTTTGGTAGAGCAATACAAATCTGAAACAGCTGGTGATGACAAAACTGGTTGGGGTATTGCTGCTGGTGTAAATTATCAAGTGATTGATCCGTTAAAACTCAGTGCTGATGTGTCTTATGTACAGGGTAATAGCAACTACTTATACGGAAGCAACACTGCATTTTATGTAGATAATGCGAATGGCAAGATCGAGCAAAATGAAGCATTCGGTGTACAAGTCGGTGGTACGTATAAATTCAACGAAAAATTACGTTCGACTTTAGCGTATGGCGCACTCTTTGCGGATGATGGTACTGATTACGCGCGTTTAAACACAGCTGCAAATGAAGAAGTTTACCAAGCATGGATTAACTTCATTTATTCACCAGTTAAGCCTTTGGACTTAGGTGTTGAATATATCAATGGTAAACGTGATACCTTTGCTGGGGATAGCTACAAAGACAACCGTGTTGGCTTAATGGCGAAATACAGCTTCTAATCATGTGATGAAATAGTTGCGGTTTTAAAAACAGGAGCTTTAGGCTCCTGTTTTGTTTTAGTCGACAAATTTATACAGACTAAATACATTCTGAATATAGACTTAAGTATTAGGTCAGAAAAGAATAAGTGAAATAGTTGGAAATTATTGTAAAAAAATAAAGATTATCTATAAAAAATCTGCATAATGTCGGTCTTTCGCCCATATTGTACTTTTATTGGTTGTTTTTGAGCCAATATGGGGCGGTTTTGTGATTTTTTTCAAAAAACCGTATCTGTGTCCAAACATTATTGGGCATTACGTTATTTCAGTTTACTCATCGTGTAGAACTGAACATGTTATGCATCAGATCGCTTAGTTTGTTACCAATTTACCCGTTGCCTGAATTTCCATACGCAAGACTGAGTTTGTCTCAGATTTACGAAATATCTCTTGAAGTATCAATGGATTCGGTGGCTTATTAGCCAGATAACAAAATCTAAGCATCCGCTTTATGGACAATTGTCATGGAATTTACTTTTAACGCTTTTTATACCTTGATTGCTGCTGTCATCGTTTTGTTACTTGGCCGCTTCTTGGTAAATAAAATTGGTTTCTTGAAACGCTACAACATTCCTGAGCCTGTCGCAGGTGGTTTAGTTGCAGCGATTATCTCCTTGGTTGTGCATAGTCTTTGGGGCTATAGCATCACGACCAGTAGCGAATTGCAAACAAGTTTTATGCTGATTTTCTTCGCCTCAATTGGTTTAAGTGCAAACTTTGCCAAATTGCGCGAAGGCGGAATTGGTCTGGTTATTTTCTTGATGGCTGTCGCATCATTTATTGTGGTGCAAAACTTTGTCGGCATTAGCCTTGCAACTTTATTGGGTATTGACCCACTTATTGGTTTGATTGCAGGTTCAATTACCTTAACTGGTGGTCATGGTACTGCGGGTGCTTGGGGTGAAATTTTAGAAGTTAAACATGGTATCCAAGGTGCATTAGCTTTGGGTATGGCGAGTGCGACATTTGGTTTGATTATTGGTGGTTTGATTGGTGGCCCTTTAGCGAAGTTACTCATTAACCGCTATCAATTGGCGACGCCACGTACCAATGAACAAATTGAAAAGAGTGATAACACGCCACTGACTGATATTAATTCAACAGAATATGTACCGTTTGAATATCCACATCGTGTGCGTTTAATCACTGCGGATAATGCGATTACCACATTAGGTTTGTTTGCAGGCTGTTTGGCTTTTGCTGACTTTATGACCGGCCATATGAAAGGCACAATGCTTGAGTTACCGACTTTTGTTTGGGCGCTTGCAGGTGGTGTGATTTTACGTAATGTGTTGGAAGGTATTTTCAAAGTTCAAATCTTTGACCGTGCGATTGATGTATTTGGTAATGCATCATTGTCGTTGTACCTTGCGATGGCGCTACTTTCGTTGAAATTATGGCAATTGGCTGACCTTGCAGGTCCGCTTGTGGTAATTTTAGGTGCGCAAACGATTACGATGGGCTTATATGCTGCATTTGTGACATTCCGTGTAATGGGTAAAAACTACGATGCTGCGGTGTTATCTGCGGGTCACTGTGGATTTGGTATGGGTGCAACCCCGACTGCGGTTGCAAACATGCAGGCGATTACCAACATGTATGGTCCTTCGCACAAGGCATTCTTGATTGTGCCTTTATGTGGCGCATTCTTTGTAGACTTGATTAACGTGGCTGTCATTCAGTCTATTTTGCAATATTTTAACTAATTGGAAATGCAATTTGCCCTAGGAAACTAGGGCTTTTTTGCTTTCAGGTCTCTCACAATAATTAGGATATCGAGATGAATGATCAATTAAATGAAACATTACTCGGGTGGGTGAATACACTGAATGGACCTCTGTGGGACTTTTTGGTGATTTTCCTTGTTGCGGTCGGTGTGTTTTACACGCTAATTACGGGTGCAGTACAGGTTCGCTTATTTTTGCACAGCATCAAGGTCATGAAATCAAGCCGTAAGGAATGTGATGATGATCATGGCATTACACCTTTTCAGGCTTTTGTCACTGGGCTTGCAAGTCGTGTAGGGGTAGGTAATGTTGCGGGCGTTGCGATCGCAATTGCGATTGGTGGACCGGGTGCAGTATTTTGGATGTGGGTCACTGCATTTTTAGGCATGAGTTCGGCTTTTGTTGAGTCATCTCTTGCACAGTTGTTCAAGGTGCGTGACCAAGAAAATAAACAGTTCCGTGGTGGACCTGCCTACTATATTACCCAAGGCCTGAAACAAAAATGGTTGGGGGTAGTCTTTGCCGTTGCCCTCATTTCAACCTATGGTTTCGTGTTTAATGCAGTACAAGCCAATGCAATTACAGGTGCGACAGCACATGCATGGGGATGGGATAAAGCCAATCTGGCATTTGAACTCGGCGGCATTCATATTGTGGTGTCTTGGGTTGGACTAGCTTTAGTCTTGCTGACCGCGATGATTATCTTTGGCGGAATCAAACGTATTGCCAAAGTCGCAGAAAGTTTTGTGCCATTAATGGCCTTGTTGTATTTGGCTGTTGCTTTATATATCGCCGTAATCAATTACGCTATTTTACCTGATATCTTCCAACTCATTTTCTCTAAAGCTTTTGAGTTTGAAGCTGCTGCGGGCGGTTTCTTTGGTGCGATGGTTTCTATGGCAATGATGATGGGGATTAAACGTGGTTTATTCTCTAATGAAGCAGGGATGGGGTCGGCACCGAATGCGGCAGCTGCATCGGATGTAAAGCACCCTGTAAACCAAGGTTTGGTACAAATGGTCGGTGTATTTGTGGATACCTTCGTGGTGTGTTCATGTACAGCGATTATTATTTTGGCATCAGGACTTTATCATGATGCGGGCTTTGAAGGCGTAGCGCTCACCCAAATGGCTTTAGAGAGCCAAATTGGTTCTTGGGGTGATGACTTCCTTGCAACGATTTTATTCATGTTTGCCTTTTCATCAGTCATTGGTAACTATGCTTATGCTGAAGGGAATGTGCAATTTATCAATAACAATGCCAAGGTGATGTTCGTCTTCCGTATCTTTGTTTTGATTATGGTGTATCTCGGTTCAGTGATGAGTGTGCCTCTCATTTGGAACACTGCCGATTTGTTCATGGGCATTATGGCCACCATTAACTTGTTTGCTATTTTGCTGTTAACACCATTCTTATTGATGCTGTTAAAAGACTATTTGGCACAGCTGAAACAAGGTGTGAAAGAGCCAGTGTTTAAATTGGATAACCATCCTAAATTTAAAGACAAAGTGAAATCAGACATTTGGTAATCTTTTAGCACATTAAAAAAGCCTCTACATTGATAGGGGCTTTTTTATGGCTATTTAGCCGCTAAAGTAAAACAACAGCTGATACAGTGCAAAACTTAAAATCAGGCTTAGCCAAATCGGGAGTTTGGTTCGAAGTAGTAAAATAACAGCGATTACAAAAACTAAGTCAGTCCAATGCTTGAAATAACTTTGTCCCATTTGTATCACTAAACACAGCAGTAAACTGACCACTGCCGCATTGATCCCAATCACGGCTTTTCGGATCGCAGCTTGCTGCATAAGCCAAGACCAATAGGGCAAGGTGGCAAATATTAAAAAGAATGAGGGCAGAAAGATTGCTAAAGTGGCTAGAACCACATTCAGCCAAACAAATGGCGTTAAAGGCAGTAAAGCACCTAAGTAACTGGCGAAACTAAATAAGGGGCCGGGCATGAGTTGAGCCAGCGCATAACCTAAGTCAAATTGTTCGGCAGATAAAATATGGTTGGCAACAAAGTCCTGATGTAAAAGTGGCAAAATAATATGTCCACCACCAAAAACTAAAGATGCGGCTTGGTAAAAACTAAACAGGCTCTGTGAGAAGAGTGAAGAAGATGAATGCCACACCATAAAAACTACAAAAGGCAAAACAAATGCAATCAGCCAAAGATAAGCCTGCTTTGCTTGGACTTTTGATTTTAAGCTGCTGTCTTGAAGCTTTGATGTCGAATCTGCTGCAAAATAAATACCGACGAGAGCAGCCACTAAGATGACGATAACTTGGCTGAATGACCATGGTACAAAGTAAAGAAACAAGGTGCTAAGTAACATCAGCATATATTGCCAAATGGTTTTGCAGAAACTTGTCAACATTTGCCAAAAGGCCCAGATCACTACAGCAAAAACGATCAACTGAATGCTATGTAGTGTCATCGCACTGAGTTGATTGAAATACTGCTGACCCAGTACCGCGAAACATGCCATGAGGAGCATAGACGGCAAAGTAAAACCGAGCCAAGCCGCGCACGCACCGCGGTAGCCTTGGAGTTGATAACCAATGGCAATACCCACTTGGCTGCTGGTTGGCCCTGGAAGTAATTGTGCGAGAGCAACCAACTGGGCGTATTCAACATCACTCAACCACCCAAGTTGCTGTACAAAATGACGGTGAAAAAACACCAAATGAGCAGCAGGCCCACCAAAAGACATGCAGCCCAATTTTAAAAAGTGCAGAAAAATTTGAGTGATATGCTGAGTGCACATGTTGAATTATGCTGACAAATTGAAACAGATTATAATGGGGGAATATGACGCTTTTACGAAAAGCAACAGTACATGGACTGCTGATTTTCATACACTATGCTGCTGGAAAACTTCGCTCTATCTCAACTTCGGTGAATCATGTTGAACATTAAACTTAGCCTTATGTCGTTTACATTGCTCGCTTTAGCAGGCTGTCAAAGCATGCCCAAAGTTGCTCAAGAAACGCCAAGTCAGGCATTTTTAGCTGAAACTGACTCAGGGGAACCCCAAGAGCGACTCAACCAGATTAACTTTAAACAGCTCAAAAAAGAACAAAACCGCCCAATCATTGCTTTGGTATTGGGGAGTGGTGGTGCACGTGGTTATGCACATATTGGCGCAATTCAAGTTTTAGAGCAGTCGGGGGTTCGTCCCGACTTTATCGTGGGAACCAGTGCCGGTAGTATCGTCGGTTCACTGTATGCTAGCGGTAAAAATGCCAATCAAATTCGTGATATTGCGCTGAATATGAAAGCCAATGATGTGCGCGATATCCGTTTGGACATGAAAGGTTTCTTTGATGGTCAAAAAGTTGAAGACTATGTCAATGAGCAAGTAAGCGATGTTCCACTTCAGCGCTTACCTATCCCGATGTATGTGGTGGCCACGCAGTTAAAAGAAGGTAAAAAAGTCGTCTTTAACTATGGCAATACTGGTCAAGCAGTTCGAGCATCGGTATCGATCCCGAGTATGTTTATTCCAACCAAGATTGGTGCTGATGAATATGTAGATGGTGGTTTAGTCAGCCCCGTACCTGTTGATGTGGCACGCAAGTTAGGGGCAGATATTATTATCGCGGTCGATATCTTGGCACAGCCGATGTATACCGAAACCTCAAATGTTTGGGGGCTGTTTAACCAAAATATCAATATTATGCAAAAGAACCTTGCGCAAATTGAGCTGAAAAATGCAGATATTGTGATTCAGCCAGACTTGCGTGAGAAAGTACATATTTTCGATGTCAGCGGACGTGAGTTGACCATGCAAGCTGGGGTCGATGCAACCGTTGCACAGTTAGGACAGATTCAAAAAGTTTTTGCGCAGAAAAATTATAAGCAAAAATTGAATATTCAAAATATCCAAGCGCGAACGCATTGATCTGGCGCTATGTAGAAATAAATGCTTGAATGGGCTTTTATACATCACTATAACTCGAAAAACAGTCAATCAGGCAAAAGCCATTTATATTCTGTGAAAATATCACAGCGACAATGTTTTTGAATAAATTAAAATTTAAAGAAGGCTTATAGATTCAAAAGCTTAGTGTTCTTTATATATATTTTTTTGAATGATAGTCAAATCACTATAAATAATAATGATGGTTTTGTTACCAAATTTAGCGTTCAAAACCGATATAATAAATGTCACATATCCTATTATCTTACCAATTAGAGAACGCGATGTCCCCATTAGATCAAATTGCTGCGGCTGCGGATGACCAGTCTGAACTCACTATGTCGGTCTTAATGACACCTGATATGGCGAATTTTTCAGGAAATGTGCATGGTGGCACCATTTTGAAACTGTTAGACCAAGTGGCATATGCGTGTGCGAGTCGTTTTTCAGGAAGTTATGTGGTGACCTTATCGGTTGATAAAGTTAATTTTAAAGAGCCGATTCATGTGGGCGAGTTAGTGACTTTCTTGGCAAGCGTGAACCATGTCGGTCGTACTTCGATGGAAATTGGTATTCGTGTTGAAGCACAAAATATTCAAAAGCGTACAGTACGCCATACCAATAGTTGTTACTTTACCATGGTCGCGGTAGATGAAAATGGTAAGCCAAAACAAATTCCTGCATTGAATTTGGACAATGACTGGAAGCGTTGCCGTTTTGAAGCAGCAGAACAACGTAAGGTCGCGCGCTTACAAGAGAACCATCATCCTTCGTGCAGTATTTATAAAAAAACATCGCATAGTTAAGTTTTAAAAAAAGATCTCCTACATAGGGGATCTTTTTTTATGTCTGACGTTGATGTTTTGAATAGAAGCTCATATGGGAAAACTACGCAAATTTGGTTTTCTGCACCTGTTGATCTCGAATTTCTAAAGCCCATATGCATAAATAAAAAGAAACCAAGACAGGATATATCTTGGTTTCAAGTGACGCTAAAAAGTTGTTGCGATCCAGCAGGAGAGTAAAGCCACTGGATCTCTCAACATTTCAATTATTTAGCGGCTTTTTCTTGATTCGGTTGTTCTGCTGATGCTTCCGAAGCAGGTGCATTTGCACTTAAGTCTGTAGTTTCAGCTGTTTCTTGGGTTGATACTACAACTTTGTCTTCTTGAGCTGGCGCTTGTTGAGGTGCAGCAAAAGTTGCAAAGCTCGCAGCTGTTAAAGATGTTGCAATAATTAAGTGAGAAAGTTTCATGGTTTTGGCATCCTTATATTTTATAGATAAAAATAGTTCAGACTGATCATCACATCAATTTGAACTGAGCTTCATGCTATCGCCTGAATATCTGCGGTTCAATCGAAGCAACAATGTGAAAAGTGCACATTACCTAAAACTACAGATGATGAAAAAATAGTAAGCTTTAAGTAACAAGTAGAAGTTTTTTGTGAATAGATTGAGAGGAAATGAAGAATTAATGATCAATATGGATGTTAGAAAACTCACATAAACTGTACAAAGCATGCGAATTAAGTGCGAAACCCTAATTTCAGTACTGAGTAAAATGTAAGGAAGTTTGTCCAATAGGGGTATAAATGAATGAAATGTCAGCCAACTGAATGCTGAGTGTTCGATGCCATGGATTTGAGATGAGAAAGTTGGTGATTTAAATTAAGATAAAGGCTTATTTTATTGTGCTGTTTTTATCATATTCCATGCTAGGTATAAAATTTTGAAACTGATGTCGATGCCGCAGGCGGTTCCTACGCATATTATTTCGGGCTTTCTTGGTGCAGGTAAAACCACTTTGCTCATGCATTTGTTAGGTCAGAAACCGGAACATGAAGTTTGGGCGGTACTGATGAATGAGTTTGGGCAAATTGGCGTAGATCAACAGCTCATGCCACAAACGGAAGGCTATGCGGTGAAAGAATTACTCGGTGGTTGTTTATGTTGTAGCAGCCAACTACCGATGCAAATTGCACTGTCTCGTTTGCTTTCAGAACAAAAGCCTGATCGGCTGTTTATTGAACCCACAGGCTTGGGACATCCAGCACAGTTACTAGAGCAACTGACCGAGCCTCATTGGCACTCGACCCTGCACATGCGTGCGCCGATCACGGTGCTGGATGGTTCGCGTTTACATGATCATGCATGGACAGCACAAAATCTCTATCAGGATCAATTAAAAGCGGCGCAGATTGTGGTGGTTTCGCATCAAGCTCAAATGCAAAAAACAGATCAAGATGCTCTTGAAAAACTGCAAAGTGAATATCAGCCTTATGCTCAGCAGTGGTTGATGGCGGAGCAGGGCAAGATTGAGCTTACACAAATCGATTTTGAGTACATCGGAACAAAACGATTCAAGCAGCCTTTACTGAACGTTCAGCAACAGTTGAAAGCGACTCAACAAGATTTTCCCGAGATTAAACAGTTGCCGTATCACTATGTAGAAACAGCACAAGGTTATAGTGTTGCAGGTTGGAAAATGCCGAAGCGTTGGGTTTTTAACTTTTACGATTTACTCGATTTACTTTGTGAACAGCAAGATTGGCGACGGATTAAAGGAATTTTCCATACCAATCAGGGGTGGAAGGCATTTAATTTCAATCCTGAACAATTTAACTATCAAGATGTCGAAGAAGGGATTGATAATCGAGTTGAATTGATTGTTCAAAACGAAAGAGATTGGATGGACTTTGAAAGCGCACTTTTTGAATGTCGCATAGAGCAATGACTTAAATTGTTTTAAGCAAAAAAAGCCGAAATCTTATATGCTAGTCGGCAAATTTGAGGATGGTATGTATGGCGCTTAAAGCTACAATTTATAAGGCAGATTTGAATATTGCCAATATGGATGTCCACCAATATGGGGACTATCAACTGACTTTGGCATTGCATCCTTCAGAAACCATTGAGCGTTTGATGGTGCGTTTGTTGGCATTTGCACGTTTTGCGGATGAAGCTTTAGAGTTTACCAAAGATTTATTTGAAACCAATGAGCCTGCGCTGTGGGAAAAAGACCTAACGGGTCAGTTGGTAAAATGGATTGAAGTGGGCAGCCCAGACGAAGATAAAGTGAAAAAAGCCAGTGCACGTTGTAAGCAAGTGGCTATTGTTACTTATGGCACAGCGGTCGATGAATGGTATAAGCGCAACAGTAAGTTGAAGACATTGAACAATGTTGAAATTTGGCAGTTGTCGACTGCAAGTACTGAAGCGGTTCAAGCCCTGTGTGAGCGGACCATGCAACTTCAGTTAAATGTAATGGATGGTGAGTGGACCTTAATTGGTGACAATGCTCAAGCCATTATTGAGTGGACGCAATTGCAATAAACAAGCAGTTTAACTAGATTTATTGATTGAACAGGTTGGAGCGAGAACATGAGCGCAGAATTAGAAATTATTGATTTGGTTGTCGGTGAAGGCAAAGAAGCAGTCAAAGGTGCTTTAATCACTACGCATTATACGGGCTGGTTAGAAGATGGAACCAAATTTGACTCATCTTTAGACCGCGGGAACTACTTTGAAACTGTGATTGGGACAGGCCGTGTCATTAAAGGTTGGGACCAAGGGATTATGGGCATGAAAGTGGGTGGTAAACGTAAACTCATCGTGCCATCACATTTGGCTTATGGTGAGCGTAAAATGGGCAATATTATTCCTGCCAATTCAAATTTGATTTTTGAAATTGAATTGTATGATGTAAAAACACGTGATTAATCAAAAATAGTGATAATTAAAAGAGTCAATTACAAGGATGTATTTGATTCATTTGTAAAAACACTTGGTTTTTAAGAAAAACATTTGTAGATTAATTATTAGGCAGAGCGTATTTAAGGGAAGAGTCGCTTTTGTATAGCTCATTGAGCAAACGGTCTTTGTTTGGGTTTGTTTTAAGCTGTTTGCTGGTTTTAAGTTTGATACCTTCGACGTGGGCACAATATGAAGCTGAGCCCACGCAGTATTATTTGCATCAAAAAAATGTCAATGACATTCAATTCACCGAACAAACCACCAGTTATTTAAAAGGCACATGGTCTTATTATGACCAAGAGCTGATTTCTCAGCCCAATCGTAAACTCCCTTCTAAAACTACCGAACTGCCAATTTCATTTCAAGAACTTACCGGCAGTAATACGGGTTATGGGACTTTTGTCGGTCATTTCAAGATTCCAGATGAATTTATTGGCCGAAGACTAGCCATTCATATTCCCAATCAAAATTGTGCTTATCGGATTTATCTCAATGGCGATTTTTTAGTTCGTTTAGGGGATGTCGCGGATAATGTGGGAGCACAGCAAACTGAAAATGCACCGCGGATTGCTTATTTTGTCCCTGACGGCCCCTATTTTACTTTAAGTATACAAGCCTCAAACTTTAACAATTTACGCGGCGGCCTTGAAAGCCCCATGCATATTGGCATTGCTAAAACGATTAATCGACATTATCAGCAACTGATGATGAGTATCGCCATGATCTGTGGCGTGGTGTTTGGTGTAGGAATGTTCACCACCATGTTCTCGATGTTCCGTGGTTCAGATGAACGGAATAGTAAAAGTATTTTTGTTTTTGGTATTTTTATTTTATTTCTTGCCTTACATAATCTTTTTACCGCGCCATATGCTTATACGACTTTCTTAGATATCAACTGGTTGTGGGGCATACGCTTAGAATATTTATTTATCTATTTAGCGGTCATGTTTTTTTTGAGCTATATGTATTTGCTCAATCAGCACTATTTACAGCATTGGATTTATACCGTCTCCATGTTGGTTTTGACCTTGAATATCGTCATTACCTTGTTATCCGAGCAAGTTGTTTTTGAGCAGCTGGCTTTTTATAGTGCATTCTTCAGTATTATTATTTTGCTTAATTTTGCCTATGGTTTTTACATTACTTTAAAGACCAAGCAAAAATATTCAAAACTCAATTTATACGCCGTGGTATTGCTGTGTATATCGTTCATTCATGACTTTTTGTTGACGCTACATGTAATTGATTCGATTCATCTCTCTTTTATCTCTACCAGTCTGTATGCACTCTTGGTGATGTTCCAACAATCACGTAACTATGCTTATCAGACTTACCATACCGAACGTTTAAATAATAATTTAATTGAATTGAATGATTCTCTAGACCAAAAAGTGCAACAGCGCACCTCTCAATTACATGACTTAAATGAAAAACTCGAATATCAAATTAAAATTGATGCCTTAACAGGTGCTTATAATCGGCGTGCATTGAATCAAGAAATTCAGCAGCGCTTTATTGAAACACAACAAGATAGTCATGCAACTTTGGTTTTTGCCATGATGGATGTCGATTATTTCAAAAATTATAATGATTACTATGGGCACTTAAAGGGCGACGAAGTCCTGCAAAACCTGGTCAAAGTGATTGGTGCGGTACTGCCACATAATGCTTACTTAGCACGCTATGGTGGGGAAGAGTTTGCCATTGTTTTATATAATGTCCCAATTGTGATTATTAGTCAGATTATGCAAACCGTTTTAGATGCGGTGCGTAGTGCGCGCTTTGAGCATCATAACCGCCAAGATGGCAAAGATTATGTGACTTTGAGTATGGGCGTGTCGTGGATGGATCGTGAAACGAGTTATGTCAATATTCACGACCTCATGAAAGCAGCCGATTTAAAACTCTATCAAGCCAAAGAAGCGGGCCGTGATCAGATGAGAATGCCCAATGAATCAGATGAAAATGAGTGAATTTAGTTGAGTCATACTTCTGTTAATAAACATTAGGATAAGAGTTTAACCATGGTCACCATTTGGGGATTTGGGATGTCTTGAGCATGGATTTGAAAGCCATGTTTTTGATAAAAAGAGCATGCTGTTTGGGTGCTTTCTAAACTCATTTGACGAATTTTTTTACGTTTAAGATGTTCAATAACGGTTTCTAATAAGGCTTTACCAATGCCGCGCTGTTGTTCAGCGGATGAAATATAATTAAGTAGAATACGACCTTGATCACTGACCATAATAAAACCCACTACGTGCTGATTGAGTACATAGACCCAGCTGTCGTTATAGTGCATCCACATAATCAGGTTGGATTGGGTTTTATTTTCTAGCCAAATTTGAATCGTACTTTCATGGCGATGGTGGTCTTTGATACATGATCGAATACTGTCGTGTACGACATTTAAAATTTCAGGAATGTCCTGAAGTTGGGCTGCCCGTATCATCTTTTCTTCTTAGAGCTATAGAAACAGCTATTTCATGCTAGGGACTGTATTTATTAAATTGAATTACTGTTAGTACGGATGTAACTTTGTTGTTCAATCGCACTAAGTTAATTATTTTTTATAGTGATTTTGTGAGTGAAAAATCACAGTTTGTGATGCCTTTCACGTTTGTGCGAATATGTGTTGAATCACTTGAATTGGTCTGAGAATCAACACCCAATTACAAGTCATCGAATTGAGCATTTGAGTTTATACGTAGTCTGCTTTAATTAATTTGGTGTTTATTTGAGCGATAATGTTGTATTTTAAAAGGGAATATTTGTTACGAGAGCAGAGCATGGTGACATTTTTACTGATGATTTGCACACTCATTGCTTTGGTTGCGACATCTGTTATTGGAATCAAAATTCAAAAAAAGCACCGCTTTCTGAAGCGACAAAAAAAAGCGGTTGAATCGGAAGCAGCATCTGTGCAAATGGCAACGCATACCAATAGAGCACCTCAGATTGATCGTGTTATTGAAGTTGATGCTTATGAACAAGAGCTGTTCGATGACGTGGCGACTCTATTTCTAGATCAAGCGATATTACTCACGGCTGAAGAAGATGCAACGCTGATGCAAAGCACCTTATTGGTCAAAATGCCTGCGAAAACCCAGACACAAATCCGCAAAATGGATTTAAATGAATGGTCTATTTTTTGGAGTTTCTATGATCAGTCGCTTGAATACTATGTAAGTCGTTATGGCATGTTTTGTACGCATATTGACCGCAGTGGACGCGAGCATAAAAAAAGCCATCGTACTCGTGATTGATCTCCTCGCTTAAGCCTCTTCAGCGTCCATCACAGCCATGGATAACTGTTTAAGAATTCGCTCTGCGACATGAGCCAAATAGAAGTCATCTTGTTTTAAACGTGTCATTAAAATTGCGCCCTCATAATCGGCAACACTGATTTTAGCCAGTGCCTCAGCTTGAGCAATAGGCATGACTTGCTGAAAGTAGTGCAACAACGCCAACTCCCAATCTTGGAAAATCGATTGAATTTTGAGATGTATTTGTTCGGATAAATGTGGGACTTCCAAAGACAGCATCCCGACTAAACAGCCTTGAACACCCGTATTAAAAAAGCTGACAGATTGCTGGTGCAAGTGTTCAAAGCGAACGCAATACTCTAAGTGCGTATCACACAAAATACTGAACAGTTTATGGTTTAAGTATTGCTGGCTGACTTGCAAAATATCTAAAACCAAAGCTTCTTTATTGGGATAATAATAATAAAATGCCGCTTTACTGAGCCCACAAGACTTTGCTAGTAAATCCATACTAGTGCCTGCATAACCATGGGTTTTAAAGGTTTGCATGCAGTGCAACTGGATTTGTTCTTTACTCAGTTTTTGTGGGCGCATAGAGCTTTAACGTTCCGTAGGGGTTGGTGAAGATAAATAGCCATCGAAAGTGTTCAGCATATCGTCCCAGATGGCTTCGGCCCCCTGGCGGAAATATCCCATGTGTCCAATTTCTTTTAAGCCATAGTCATTGGCTTCAATATTGAGGTAATGCATGTTCGCATGCCGATAATGCTGCATAAATGCATGCCTTGAGTTCGGTAAAGCCCAGTCATCATCCAGTGCTGAAACAGCATAGATTGGAGTTTTGACCTGTGCATATTGTTCCAGTAAGTGTTGTTGCTCGGGATCTGCAAAAAAGTAGGTCGGATTTTTACACCATTTTCGCCACTGTGTGTAGACATCCACAGGTAAATCGGTGCCCATTTTCAGCAGGCTCCAAGGCAGATAGCCCTTTAGTGCAACCATCGGCGGGAAAATAAGATTCCACATGACATGTACTTTCATTTTCTCCCGAAACGGCATATAGCCATGCCAACCCGCACCTGTGCCGAAGCAATACATCGCAGTGACTTGGTCATGGTTGTGGGTTAAACCGAGCGCTTGGCCTCCATATGAGTGTCCAACCACAAAAAGAGGTTTGTCATCTTTGCGGATAGAGTCAATGGCAGCCGACAAGTCTAGCTGCCCCCAGTCCAAATAGGACATGCTAAAACCTTTGAGTTGCTTCGGTGCAGAGAGCCCCACACCGCGATAATCAAAAGTTAGGACTTGATAACCTAGCGCTACTGCATACTCGGCAAAGCGACGATAGAACTGCTGTGGTACACCTGTTGCACTGGCAACAATGATGTTGGCTTTGATCGGCTCAGATGAGCGATAACGTGTACCAACGAGTACATAACCATCGGTTGCTGAAAATTTTTCAGGTTGTTTCTCAATTTGGGTCGAATCTAAATGGGCTGTGGCTTGCATCATTGTTTCTTCTTTTTTGTTAAATACTAAAGTCGGTTCCAGACTTTTGAGCTTTATTGCCCTTTAAACTGAGCAGGGCGGCGTTGCAGCATCGCTATGACACCTTCTTGGACATCTTGGGTTTTGAGTAGCGGGTTGAGGTGCTCTTGTAAATGTGCAAAGGCATAGTCTGCGCCGTGTTGTACTGCTTGTTGTGCAGAAGCCAGTGTGGCTTGAACGGCGAGTGGAGCAGCTTGTGCAATTGATTCTGCAAGGCTCAATGCTCGCTCTAATGCAGCATTTGGCGTGGATGCTTCTATGACCTCGGTAATTAAATTGAGATCGATAGCTACTTGCGCATTGAAGCTGTCACCTGTGAGTAGATAGCGCATAGCCTTGTTCCAACCCGCCGCTTGTACAAAGCGAACCGTTGCACCGCCAAAGGGTAAAATGCCGCGCTGTACTTCCATTTGGGCAAATTGTGTATTGGCATCGGCAATCACCACATCGGCATTGAGCATCAGTTCAATTCCGGCGGTGAAGCAAAAGCCTTGGACTGCCACAACCACGGGTTTGGCGCGGGGTCTGGAACTGGTGCCCCAAGGGTTAATTTGTGACGCAGGAAAGTCGAAAACGCCTGCAGTGAGTTTGGGTTGCAACTCAACCAAATCAAGCCCAGCAGTAAAGTGTTCTCCGTGCGCAAAAATTACAGCACAGCGCAGTGAAGGATCATCCTCATATTCGGTAAGGGCCAGTGATAAGTCATGAATCATATGGCTATCAAAAGCATTGCGCTTGGCTGCGCGATCTAAACCAATTAAAAATAATGAACCGCGAACTTCGCGACTGACACGACCTTGTTGTTCTGACATTTTGATTATTCCTGCATCGTTTTATAAGTTTTTAAACGATTGTTAGAAAACTGTCAAAACTTATGCGTATGCATTCTGTGACTCGACAGTTTGATCCGATTCCCCGAAAAAAGAGCGGTGTTTAGATTGAGCGGAATTGTCTTGCCTTTATTGAGTTTTTTTTCATAATAGCAGCACTTCTTTGAATGCCAGTTGAACCATGTCTAGCCTTGAAATATTTGCAGTCATCATTAGCTTAATTGGGGTGACGTTGACCATTAAGCGCAATATGTGGTGTTGGTGGTTTAACTTCGCTGCTTTCTTGTTATATGCCTATTTGTTTTATACCTATAAGTTATATGGCGAAACCATTTTGCAGTTTTTCTTTGTGGTGGTGAACTTTTACGGTTTTTATCACTGGCTCAAAGGCAAACAACAAGATCACGATATTCGGATTGAACCGATTACAGCTCGGCAAGTGATTTTGCAAATGCTATTTGCCGCAGCGGCTGGTGCAGTATTTGGTCTGAGCTTAAAGTATTTGACCGATGCAGCTGTACCGCTATTGGATGCGCAGCTCGCAGCGTTTAGTCTGTTGGCGACCTATTGGACCAGTCGTAAACATATTGCGACATGGGTGCTGTGGGTATTTGTCGATATTGTTTATGTCGGTATGTTTATCCATAAAGATCTGTTTCTGACCGCGGCTTTATATGCAGGCTTTGTCGGTTTGGCGGCTTTTGGTTGGTGGCAATGGACTCAGGTACGTCATAAACAACAGCTAAAAAGTGTATAGGCTGGGTAGTGTTGATTGATTTTAAACACGCACAATTGGCTCAATTTGAGTCGGCCATTGAGCGGTTAAAGGGAAGTCCAAAGCAATATTTGGACTTTGCTTCGGTTGCAGATTTTTATCAGGCCAATTGGCTGGATGACTTACCCAGCAGTGCAAGTTGGGCGGTTACAGGACTGGATGATGGGGCCGAGCATTTTGATATTCGCTTGGCCTGTTTTGAGCGCGTGGTTTTTATTTATATTGCAGATGATATTGTCATACAGAATGGTGCACATTGATATCTAGATCGCGGTATAGTCGGTGCTGGAGCATCGTCTATATTTGACCCTTCTACAGGATGACGAGATCCCGTTTTTCAGTCCTGATCAGGGCATGGATGTTTACAAAAACAAAAAATAAAGGATTTAATGTTATGGCACATCAGTTTGTAGTCAATGCCACCATCAACGGTGTTTCATTGGATGACTTCCGTCGACTCGCAGCCAATATCAGCTTACATGAAAATGTTTGTCGTCGTATTCCCGGTGAGAAGTTGGAAATTTTGGAGTCGAATAAAGTCGGCGATATTTATACCCTCAAGCGCGCGTATAATTTGGATGTCAATATTCCCGATATTGCGAAGAAATTTCTAAAAGATGCATTTCGTTTACAACGTACCGACGTCAGCAATTTAGTTGTGCTCAGTTCGGAAGTTCGTTTAGATCCCAACCTACCTTTAGAAGCTGTGTGCCAACGTAGTGTATCGGGTAATGATGAGCAGATTCACTTTCAACTGGAATGGACGGTAAAAGTGAAAGTGCCATTAATTGGCGGTATGTTAGAAAAACATGCTGAAGGTGAAATCCGTAAGTTTAGCCAAATCGAGCTGGATATTGTGGAAGATGAACTGCGTCAAAATCTGCATGCAGAAACTTTAAGCTAAAGGCTTTGACCTCATGTTTTCAAAGTAGCTTGCATAAAAAGAAACCCTTCGATTGAAGGGTTTTATTATTTTAGGGTTTGGCTTCAAACTGAGTTCGATAAACCAAAGCTGTGAAGAAGCAAACCAAACAGACTAGCCAAATATAATACATCGCGCCAATGTTGCTATAGAGACTGAGCCATTGAACCAAAGGCAGTGTGATGCCTCCCGCAATAGCATAGGCGACATTGTAGGAAAACGAAATGCCCGAAAAGCGGATTGGAGCAGGGAACATTTTGACCATGCTATAGGACACAAGCCCTACCGTGCCTGAAAAGAATCCCAAAAGCATATACAGTGCAAACACCGTAGTTGGACTGACCGCACCTAAACTGTGATAGAAAATGGTTGCGATAGCGGCGACACCGAGCGAGCCAAAAATCAAGACCTTGGCTGCACCAAAACGATCTGCCAATGTCCCAGCGAGTATACATCCCAACATTTGCATGATGATCGCAGCACTTTGCATTTGAAAAGCATCGCTACGTTCAAATCCAAAGGCACCCGTCAGTAAGTTTGGCATGGCTAAAATTAGGACTACCACACAAGCAGTTAAGAACCAGGTCAAGAGCATGCCAATCACCACGGCGGTTTTATGGTTGGCTAAGACTTGTTTCACTGGCATTTCTTTAGACAGCTCTTTACGTGCTTGCATGGCTTTGAATACTGGGGTTTCTTTCAAATAACTACGTAAATACAAGGCCACTAAGCCAAAAATACCGCCCACAATAAAGGGAATACGCCATGCCCAATCATGTATAGCTGCTTCACTAAACTGAAGAGAAATGAACAGTGACATTAAAGCACCGAGCAAGATGCCGAGTGACAAACCAGCCGTAAGTAAGCCATTGGCAAAACCAATTTTTTCAGAAGGGACATGCTCAGAAACAAAAGTCCATGCCGCTGGAATTTCTCCACCAATCGCGATGCCTTGTATTACCCGCATAAGGAGCAAAAGCAGCGGTGCAGCATAACCAATCGTTTCAAAAGTTGGCATAACCCCGATCATGAGGGTAGGTAAAGCCATGAGCAAAATAGATAAGCTAAATAGGCGCTTGCGCCCGATGAGATCACCAAAGTGTGCCATGACTACACCGCCAAGTGGACGGAAGAAGTAACCTGCGGCAAAAATACCGTAAGTATTCAGCATTGCCCAAAATGGGCTGAGCCCTGCGGGAAAGAATAGCTCAGAAATAATTTTGGCGTAAAAAACATAAATAACAAAGTCATAGAACTCAAGTGCACCACCGAGTGATGACAGCCCAAGGGTACGTTTGTCTTCTCTGGTCAAACGTGGTGTTGCATCCATGCGTATATTTCCAAAGCTGAATAAAGGTTTATATTTGATTTTAAAGAAGTCTTTTTTGAATGAATAATCAATCTTTCTTTACTGGGTTTGAACTAAAAATTATACATGAATCAACATCGTTGATTTGACGGTCAACGTAAATTTATAACGCAGGTGAGATAAAAGGCTTATGATATAAAAAGAATAAATAGGTATAAAAATTTAGGATTTGTGTATGAGTGTCATTTTACCTGTTGCACAACGTGGTGAAGATATTTTAAGACTCAAAGCTGCTCGCGTCGCAGATGCAGAATTTAATAGCGACTGGCTTATGCAGTTGGCTTCTGCCATGATTGCGACCATGTTGGAGCGGAGCGGTGTGGGCATTGCCGCACCACAAGTCTATATTTCAAAGCGGGTTGTTATTGTGGCTTCACGGCCAAATTTACGCTATCCCGATGCGCCTGAAATGGACGCCGTGGTGATGGTCAATCCTGAAATTTTAGAGTTTTCTCAAGCAATGACCTTAGGTGAAGAAGGCTGTTTAAGCGTACCGAATGAGCGTGGTCAGGTACAGCGTGCGCAAAGCATTAAGGTGCTGTATCACACTTTGACTGGTGAGGTAATGGAAAGTACTTTTGAAGGTTTTCCTGCACGCATTGTGCAACATGAAATCGATCATCTAAATGGTATTTTATTTGTCGATCGCCTGAGTGCTTAGTCGCGAGTGTCATTTTATTCATCTTTATATTTAAACTGTTGTGGGGTCTGCCCCAAATGACGTTTAAACATGGCACTAAATGCACTCGGATTGCTATAGCCAAGAGATCTTGCAATCTGCGCGACAGATTCACCACTGGCAATTTTACTTAAGGCATGGGCAATATGCATTTGCTGAACCCATGCGCGATAAGACAGCCCCGTTTCCTTTTGAAACATGCGCATCAAGGTTCTGGAGCTGGTGCCAATTTCATCTGCCCATGTGCTTAAATCTTTTAACTGATCGGGCGTACTTAATAGTGCTTGGCAAATATTCATTAAGCGTTTGTCTTGTGGCCACGGAATTTGAATGGGCAACAGATTGGCTTTATGAATTTCATCAAAAATTAAAATCTGTAAAGATCGAGACAGTTCATCAGAGCTGATCAGCTCGGAAGGTGGAATGTGTTCTATCGCATTGAGCCGAATCAATAACTCATGCAATAACTTGCTGACCCGAATAATAAAACAATGTTGCCCCAGCAGTGCAGCTGCATCGGCCTGAACCAATGCAGTATTGAGTTTAACTCGGCTTAATGAAATCACACTGTGTTCAACATGGGTCGGAATCCATAGTGCGCACATCGGCGGCACGATCCAAACGTGGTTTGGGGTGAACACTTGAATCATCCCTGTCGAAGCATACAGAAACTGTGCCCGCGAATGGGTATGCGCAGGGGTAATCTCTCGATAGGTATGCTCAGAAGAAAGCCCAATCACCAATTCGGACATTTCGGTTTGAATCAGAGAATTTGGCATGTGTGTCTTTAAGTTGTCAGTTATACAATGATTATTGGAAGATAGTCTTATGAATGACATTTTACAATCAATGCCTGATGAAAAATACATGGAGTTTGCGAGGTATGTCGTCTTCAATTCAAATGAAAGAGGGTATGGGCGAAGCTACGATCAATGAGCAGCCGCAAGGCATGATCATAAAAGTGGTGGGGGCTGTGGCGGTTGCACATCTGCTCAATGACTTGATTCAAGCCGTTTTGCCAGCCATTTATCCGATGCTGAAAACCAATTTCTCCTTAAGCTTTGCGCAAGTCGGATTGATTTCATTGGTGTATCAAATTACGGCATCGCTACTGCAACCTTGGATTGGACTCTATACCGACAAACATCCGAAACCTTATCTGTTACCACTCGGTATGGTGGTGACTTTTAGCGGCATTTTACTGTTGGCATTTTCACCAAATTTTATCGTGCTGCTCATGGCCTCAGCATTGATTGGTGTAGGTTCATCGACCTTTCACCCTGAAGCCTCACGTGTGGCACGAATGGCTTCGGGCGGGCGTTTTGGCACAGCACAATCAACCTTTCAGGTCGGTGGCAATACAGGAACTGCAATTGGGCCTTTATTGGCAGCGCTGATCATTGTGCCCTTTGGACAGCATGCAGTGGCATGGTTGATTGTATTTGCCTTACTGGCGATTTGGGTGCTGTTCGGTGTCAGCCGTTGGAGCATCAGCCACAGTAAAAAACAATTGGCTGCCAAAGCGCATCAAGTGCAAAGCAAACTGCATGGGCGTCAACTCGTCATCGCGCTGTCGACCATTTGCGTGTTGATGTTTGCCAAATTTACTTACATCGCCAGCATCAGTAACTATTTTACTTTTTATTTAATGCACAAGTTTCACCTCAGTTTGCAAAGTGCGCAGTTACATTTGTTTGCCTTTTTGGCTGCGGTGGCTCTGGGTACATTTGCTGGTGGGCCGATTGGAGACCGAATTGGACGTAAAGCAGTAATTTGGGTGTCCTTTGTCGGCATGGTACCATTCGCTTTAATGATGCCCTTTGCCAATCTATTTTGGACGACCATCTTGTCGGTGATCATTGGTTTAGTCATGTCATCTGCCTTTGCTGCCATGGTGGTATATGCGCAAGAAGCTGTGCCAGGTCGAGTCGGCATGATTGCAGGTTTAATGTTTGGCTTAATGTTTGGCGTGAGCGGGATTGCTGCAGCAGGTTTGGGCTATTTGGCAGACTTACACGGCATTGAATGGGTGTTTGGTGTGTGCTCTTTATTACCTTTACTCGGGTTTGCTACCGCCTTTTTACCGAAGACCCAAGCAAACTAACTGAATACGGCTGACCTTCAGTTTCAATCGCGCTATTTTATCAAACGAAGATGGTGCGAATACATTTCGGCAGGATGATTATCGTTATGTAAATGCACTAGGGTTGTGTGTTTTGATTTTAGAGGATTGATGTAATGACTGATCCGAATGGTGTACTCAAATTTTCATTAGGACTAGACCAACTTTCATTTGAAATGGATGGACAGCGTATCCTGCTAGATCAAGGTTTAAGCTTTATACAGTCAAAGAGTATGCGTCATGGGTTGCTGGATGAACTTGCGATTGAGTCGATGATTTATATGATTGAAGAGCTTTTAGAATCCGTTCAAATGAAGTATGCCCAACCTAAGACTGCTGCGACTTCAGATGCGTTATTCCAAAAGGTTTTAACATTGTTTTTTCCAGATCAGCAGCAAATTGACCGTGTGCAACTTGAAAGTGCTTTTAATACTTTTGTTGAGCGTAGGCAATGCTATGTGTCTAAAGTGGCCGATAATGGTCTTTCTAGTTTGGTTTACTTTATTGTACTACGGGAGATGATGCATCACTGGAATGTGGTGGAGATTCAATATGAACAGCTTTGATTTTTAGTGGAATTAAAAGCGTAAAAAGTAGGGAGCAGCAGATAAAAGTAAGCCGATACCACCTAACAAAGCATTACTTTCAATAAAATAAGGGAAAACCATTAAAACTAGACCTGCAACAAAGGACACAGTCATTTTTTGTTTTTTGCCATAGAGAAAATAGCCTAAGCCAATTGAGCTAAAGATCACACTGAGTAAAAGTTGAGTGCTGTTCATGATGATGTTTTCTGCATTGTTATTCTCTGAAAGATATTATCTCAAGATTCTTAAAAGAAGATTATACAACCTGAAATAAATATGAAATGCGATGTAGTTGAGTGTACCGAATGATCGTTAGTCAGTGATAGAAGCACCAGCAGTAAAAATACGATATTAAATGTTATAAAGTGAGGTAGTAAAACGACTTTTGAGGGTTTGGCTACAGAAATTGTCAAGTATAAAGTAGATCATTCAGATGGTGTAGTGTTGTTGGAGCGAATATATAACTGATAACAGCTTCATTATTTCTGAAGCTGTTATAAGTATAGTTATCAGTTAATTGGGTGTATTTTCCATAAATTTTAGACCTAATGCTACGATTTTTTCGGTTCTATTTCCTATTTTAATATCCCATCTTTTTTCTAGAAAATCTAACATTTTTATGCCCCTTTCCATAATTTCTTGAGCAGTCCATTCTGCCGAGTTAGAAACTTCAATTTCAGAATAACTCCCATATTTATAGCCTACAAAACTAATCTCAACCCCATTTTTCTTTAACTCAAAAGGTTTGTTTCCTAAGCTTGAATTTTTAGGTGTTGATAAAGCTAACAAATTCCCAAGTGAATTTCTAAGTGCAGTTCTTTGTCGAGTATTGTAGCTTGAGAACTTTGTAGTCCATGATACATCACGAGCACGCTGGGGATAGATATGTTCTACAGATCTATATTCAGTTCTGAAATCTTCTTTACAGAATTCAGTCCATGAAATCTTGTCTCTATCAGTTTTTGATTGATCTTTTAAATATAACTCATATTCATACAAGAAAAATCTGACTGTTTTCCAACCATAATATGAACCATTATTACTAAAAGTGTTTTGAAGAAGAGTTGATAAGTTTTCATCACCTATAGATTGTGTTATGTAATTGTTAAAGGTTGAGATGAGATCTTTGTCACTTAAATTATCACAAATATATTTGTATAATGATATTTGAACTTCATTTTCAGCAATATTGAAGTGACTTTTTGTTAGTGATTTTATAAATAAGTATCGTTCATAAGCTTTTAAAAACTCTAGTCTCTCTTGCTTTTGTTTTATTGTGGATTTATTGGATTTTAAATAAAATGTCAGCATAAGGTTATTTGAGTCATAGCCTCTGAGGCGAATAATTCTTTCAATATAAATTTTTTCATCTTCTGACATAAAGCTACAGAATGAAGGATTTGAAAGATAAAAATATATTTCAACAGATTTTTTTAAATTATCTATGTAGTCGATAATAAAGTTGTTATCTATATTTGGTAGCCAGATCTTAGGTTTTTTTATATCTTCTTGGTTTAGATTTTCTTTATTATTTATACGGCTTCTAACGAAAATAAATTCTAATAAAAATTTATTGATATTATCTGAAATAAATCTATTAATTCCAATCAAATAACCTGTTTTATTATCATCCTTAAAGTCTATCTGATTATTTGTACTCAATAGATGATTGTAGAAAAATTGAGTATGTGTTTCTAAGAAACGATCATCATTTAACTGCCTTTCTTCACTTCTACCAATATAATAATATATACTTTTCCATACCTCATTGATATTTTTCCTCAGTACAACACTCTGTTCATCATCAAAAAATGTAGTAACTAAATAAATTAATCGATTTTTTAATAATTCTAGGGTAGATAATTGTTTACCTCTATTATTCATGGTTTCAAATGCTACAAATACGTCAATTTCTTTAGAAATTTCATAAGCATTGAAAACAAGATTTTGCGTTAATTTAGCAAAAATTCTATTAGTTTCATCGTCATCTAAATTAGATATCTTCTCAATAAAAAATTTTTTTGCAGCCTCTAAATTCCGCGTATAGATAGTTTTTTCATCAGGATAATGTGAGTTTGAGCTTTCTTCAAAAATATTATTCTTTAAAAACTCGTAACTTGGATTATCCTTTTCATATCCAAAAATAAAAGTTTGTTCAGGGCTATTTGGTCGTTTTAATACAAGATATTTTTTTGATATTTCTTCTTTAGATGTGTCATTTAATATATCCAAATTTGTATGTTTTATAAAAACACTAATTAAGATGGATATAGTGGTTAAGCGTTGTTGACCATCTACAACATAGTAAGGCTTAAATTTTCTAGATTTAATTAACCATATGTCATCATTCCATGTACTCCAATTTTTTCAGATACATTTTCAAAAGTTAAAACTCCTGTGTAATGATCTTTTCCTTCACCAAGTTGGTTTAGATCATTCCAAAAATCTTCTAATTGCTCAATCCCCCATGAATATCCACGTTGAAAGTCAGGAATTCTAAATAGCGATTCATTAAAAATTCTAGAAACAGTTAATAAGTCAGTTTGCATTTTTTGATAAATAATTCGTGTTAAAGTAAATATATTATAATAATGTTTAAGTTTAATTGTCTATTTTATTTATATTTACGAAAATCTAATAAGCTTTTAATAACACTTATTAGATTTTCATTTACTGAATTTATTTTTAGTTAATCGAATCATCTAAATTCGGTGCTAACCAACGCTTCGCGACATCTAGTGACCAACCTTTACGCTTTGCATAATCCTCAAGCTGATCTTGAGAAATCTTGCCTACGTTAAAGTATTCACTTTCAGGGTGTGAGTAATAGAAACCACTTACAGAAGAAGGTGGCATCATTGCAAAGTGTTCAGTCAACTTAGTCCCAATCTTCGCTTCAGAACCCAACCAGTCGAACAATGCCGCTTTTTCAGAATGTTCAGGGCAAGCAGGGTAACCTGGTGCAGGACGAATACCGACATACTTCTCTTTAATCAGCTCTTCATTACTCAAGGTTTCATCGGCTTTATAGCCCCAGAACTCTTTACGAATACGCTCGTGTAAGTGCTCGGCAAAAGCTTCTGCAAAACGGTCTGCCAATGACTGAACCAAGATCGCCGAGTAGTCATCACCTTTGGCTTTATATTCGTTTGCCAACTCTTCCGCACCAAAAATCGATACGGTAAAACCACCCAAATAATCTTGCTGAGTTGTCGTCGGCTTAATGTAGTCCGCCAAAGACAAGTTTGGTTTGCCTGTCACTTTGTCAGACTGTTGACGTAAATGCTCAAAAGTATGCGTTACCGTTTGACCTGCTTCATCAAACACACTCACGCTATCTGCACCTGTACGTTGTGCAGGGTATAAACCAAACACTGCACGCGCATCAAAACGATTGTTGTCGATGATGTCTTTCAGCATCGCTTGCGCTTGATTGTACAAATCAGTCGCTGCTTCACCCACCACTTCATCTTCTAGGATTTTCGGGAATTTACCCGCCAAGCTCCAAGAAATAAAGAATGGTGTCCAGTCAAAATATTCAACCAGCGTCGCCAATGGATAGTTGGTGATGACTTGTGTACCCAAAGCATTTGGCTTTGGTGGTACATAGTTGTCATCAATCTTAAAGCCATTTTCAACCGATTCTGCATAGCTGAGTTTCGCTGCTTTCGGTTGCTTGTTGGCTAGACGCTCACGAATTTTGGCATATTCAGCGCGATGTTCTGCAATAAAGTTGCCACGCATTTCTTTCGAAAGCAGAGTGGTTGCTACACCCACCGCACGTGATGCATCGGCCACATAAATCACTGCATCATTAGAATATTGCGGGTCAATTTTGACTGCGGTATGTGCTTTAGAGGTGGTCGCACCACCAATCAACAATGGAATGTTGAAGCCTTTGCGTTGCATTTCTTTGGCAACAAACACCATTTCATCTAAAGATGGGGTGATTAAACCCGACAAACCGATGATGTCACATTTCTCATCAATCGCGGTTTGTAGGATCTTCTCGGCAGGCACCATCACACCAAGGTCAACAATGTCGTAACCATTACAGCCGAGGACCACGCCCACAATGTTTTTACCAATATCGTGTACGTCGCCTTTTACGGTCGCCATCAACACTTTACCTTTAGACTGGCTACCGGTTTTTTCAGCTTCGATGTACGGGTTTAACCACGCTACGGCTTGCTTCATCACACGCGCAGATTTCACCACTTGCGGCAGGAACATTTTGCCCGAACCGAACAGGTCGCCGACCACGTTCATGCCATCCATCAATGCGCCTTCAATCACATCGAGTGGACGTTTGGCTTTTAAACGGGCTTCTTCAGTATCTTCATCAATATAAGTGGTGATGCCTTTAACCAGTGCATACTCAAGACGCTTTTCAACGGATTCATTACGCCATTCTAGGTTTTCAGCTTCGCGCTGCGCGCCACTATGACCACGGAATTTTTCTGCCACTTCAAGCAATTTTTCTGTGGCGTTTTGGCCTGATTCACCTTGGTTTTGATTCAGAACAACATCTTCAACCGCATCTTTCAGTTCTTTTGGAATATCATCATAAATCGCCATTTGACCAGCGTTTACGATACCCATAGTCATGCCTTGTTTAATGGCATAGTAAAGGAACACAGAGTGAATCGCTTCACGTACAGGTTCATTACCACGGAATGAGAAGGAGACGTTAGAGACACCACCCGAGATCATGGCATGCGGTAGGTTTTGTTTGATCCAACCTGTGGCTTCAATAAAATCTACGCCATAGTTATTATGTTCTTCAATCCCTGTTGCGACTGCAAACACGTTCGGGTCAAAAATAATATCTTCGGCAGGGAAGCCAACATCATTGACTAAAACATCATAAGAACGTTTACAGATTTCACGCTTGCGTTTTGCGGTATCTGCCTGACCTGTTTCATCAAAGGCCATAACAATGATCGCAGCACCGTACTGACGGCATAAACGCGCTTTTTCGACAAACTCGTCATAACCTTCTTTTAAGGAAATCGAGTTGACGACTGGCTTACCTTGTACGCATTTCAAACCAGCTTCAATGATTTCCCATTTTGATGAGTCAATCATGATTGGCACACGAGAAATATCAGGCTCAGATGCAACCAGATTCAGGAAATGCACCATCGCATTTTGCGAATCGAGCATCCCTTCATCCATGTTAATGTCGATGATTTGTGCACCAGCTTCAACTTGTTGTTGTGCAACTTCTAAAGCTTCAGCAAACTTTTCTTCACGGATGAGACGTAGGAATTTTTTTGAGCCTGTGACGTTGGTACGTTCACCGACGTTCACGAATAGCGAATCATCATAAATGTTAAACGGTTCTAAACCACTTAAACGGCAGGCAGGTTTGGTTTCTGGCACCTGACGTGGCTGAATGTCTTTCACTGCATTGTAAATTGCACGGATATGATCAGGCGTTGTACCACAGCAACCACCGGTAATATTGATCAAACCACTTTCTGCAAATTCTTTAATGAAGGCTGCGGTTTGCTCTGGAGTTTCATCATACTCACCGAAGGCATTCGGCAAACCAGCGTTTGGATGCGCAGAGACAAAAGTATCAGCGACATCAGCAATGGTTTTTACATGTGGGCGCATCGCGTCTGCACCCAAGGCACAGTTAAAACCGATTGAGAGTAAATCACCATGACGTACTGAGTTCCAGAACGCTTCAGCAGTTTGGCCTGTTAAGGTACGACCTGATGCATCGGTAATGGTGCCTGAAATCATCAACGGCAGTTCATGACCGATTTGTTTGAATACTTCTTTGACTGCAAAGATCGCGGCTTTACAGTTCAAGGTATCAAACACAGTTTCGATCAAAAGAATGTCTGCACCACCTTCAATCAAGGCGTGGGCAGCTTCAATATAATTTTCTTTTAATTCATCAAATGTAATATTACGGAATGCAGGGTCGTTAACATTCGGTGAAATCGAACAGGTACGTGAGGTAGGGCCAAGTACGCCTGCAACAAAACGCGGTTTCTCTGGGGTTGAATATTTTTCACATGCTGCTTTGGCTAAGCGCGCCGCTTCACGGTTGATCTCTGGAACAAGGTCTTCCATGTGGTAGTCTGACATTGAAACACGGGTGCCGTTAAAGCTGTTGGTTTCGATAATATCTGCGCCTGCATCCAAATAAGCTTCATGGATACCTTGAATAATTTGCGGCTGAGTCAGTACCAAAAGGTCATTATTGCCTTTGAGGTCAGAAGCCCAATCTACAAAGCGTTCACCACGATAATCTTCTTCTTCGAGCTTGTGACGCTGAATCATGGTACCCATTGCACCATCGATAATAAGGATGCGCTCGGCAAGAAGTGCTTTTAAGGTGGCAAGTGTAGACATTCAAAACTCACAAACAGGTTTTCAAAACGTGCAATATTTTAGCAGAAAAGCAGGTTGATTGATGCCTAATTCAAGTGGTATTGGCTATATGGCAAATAAAAAAGGCTGATTTAGCTTTAGTTTTCACGAAAGTGAAATATAGACCCGCTATGTTTATAGATCAGAATAAATAGAGATGAAAAATATTGATTGGAGCAGATTGTTACAGACAGCATAGTCAAATGTAAGAAAATAATTCAGCGTAATCCGCACCGAAAAGTTAAATTTTGAGCCAGCACATTGCGTTCAAGGCTTATAAGCGATTTACTGCTGATCTAAAATAAGCCAATTATGAAAAAATTGGCTTCATGTGACACGCATTTGTCATATAATTGTCACAATTAAATTGAACAATAGGGGATATTGATATCCTCTTTAGCCGTCTGCATGAATTCTAATATTCCTCCCGTCCAAGATCAGGTGCACGTGACACAGGTCAAGTCGACGAATGTGCACGTACCTACACCGAAATTTTTTATGCCGGTGTTTTTAACGGTCATTATTTCAACGCTAATTTATATTGGCTTTCAGCTTTCTGCTGACTTATCGCATGTTCCTGCACTGAATCTTTACTCTTTAATTCTTTTAGCGACGGCATTGTTCATTGCTTTGGGTTTTGAGTTTGTAAATGGCTTTCACGATACTGCCAATGCGGTTGCAACGGTCATTTATACCAATGCACTGTCTGCACCTGTTGCGGTGATGTGGGCTGGTTTCTGTAACTTCCTTGGGGTTATGGTCGCAAGTGGTGCAGTGGCTTACGGTATTATTGCGCTACTGCCCGTTGAGTTGATTATGAATGTCAGCTCAGGCGCAGGTTTTGCCATGGTGTTTGCCATGTTGATTGCTGCAATTTTGTGGAACTTGGGCACATGGTTCTTGGGTATTCCAGCATCAAGTTCACATACTTTGATTGGTTCAATCTTGGGTGTGGGCATCATGAACTACCTGATGCATTCAGGCAGTGGTGCTTCGGGTGTAGATATGGATCAGGTGATTAAAGTCGGTAAAGCTTTACTGTTTTCACCTATGATCGGTTTTGCTTTTGCAGCAGTGTTGTTCTTATTGGTGAAAAAAATCTTTAAGAAACAACTGGAACTGTTCCAGCCACCTGAAGGCAACAAACCACCACCTCCACTGATTCGTGCCATTTTGATTTTTACCTGTACAGGTGTGAGTTTTGCGCACGGTTCAAATGATGGTCAAAAAGGTATGGGGCTAATCATGCTGATTTTGATTGGTATTGTGCCTTTGGCTTATTCTTTAAATAAGAATTTAGATTCACAGCACATTCAGTCATTTGCTCAACTTTCAGATCAAACTGCGGCTGTGATTTATCCGAATCATAACGATATTGCAGATGAAAAAGCCCGTACGGTGATCACGCAATATATTCAAACCAAAGAAATGACCCCAGAAGTCGTACCTGCTTTAGCCAGTTTGACAGATCATTTGGGTGAGCGTGTTGGTCATTATGGAGATCTTAAAGATATTCCTGAAGCTGAAGTTTCTGCACTACGTAATGACATGTACTTAAGCACGACAGCATTCAAACGTTTGGATAAAGCGGATCAATTGCCAGCGATGTCGGAAGCGGACAAGAAGACAGTAAAAGAATATCGTAGTAACTTAGATTCATTCTTACAGTACATCCCAACATGGGTGAAAGTGGCTGTGGCATTGGCTTTAGGTCTTGGTACGATGGTGGGTTGGAAGCGTATTGTCGTGACTGTAGGTGAGCGTATTGGTAAAAACCATATGACTTATGGTCAAGGCATGTCAGCAGAATTGGTGGCGATGACCACGATTGCAGCTGCTGATGGCTTTGGTATGCCAGTCTCGACTACACACGTATTGAACTCTGCGGTTGCAGGGACCATGGTGGCGAATAAGTCAGGTCTGAATTTTGCGACAGTGAGAACCATTCTTTCGGCTTGGATCTTTACTTTGCCAGCTACGATCTGTTTATCAGGTGGTTTGTTCTGGTTGTTCCTACAGTTCGTTTAATCTGATGTGTAAAAACCAATGATAAAAAACGCTACCTTGAGTAGCGTTTTTTTAGCTCTGTATTTTATGAACGATGCTGTTCATATTTTACTTTTTGAACTTCGCCCAGACTTTGTCTAAAGGTAGTTTATCTGCGGCAAAGCCATAAAGTGCTGCAAAGGGCAGTGCAGTACGTGCTAAATAAGCTACACGCCATAAGCCACCGTGGTTTGCACCATGCATCATCAGCTCTAGAGGATGTTCAAGATTGACCTCTGGGTTAGCTACAGACTCAGGATTACGGAGATCATGGATCCATAAGGCCGCCATAATGGCATTGGTGGTTGCTGGCTTAAAGGCTTCTACATCAAACAAACTCGCCCCATTAAATGCGGCTTTGAGTAGTGGGTTTTTGGTGACAGAATGCGTGGTGGTTGATGGTGCAATATTGATGCTGACGCGTTGACCTTCCGAGCGAGCAAGCGTTGCACGCCACTGCTGAATACGTTTAGCCAATGCATAGTTTGGCCCTTGCTCAATCACTAAACAGTCGGTGATGCCGTAAGACTTGTCATTATCTGATTCGACGAGGTCATGTAGGTTTTTCTTAAAGAAAAGTTGCCCGCTGAGGGTTGAAATACTCTTGCTGATCACTTGCTGTGTTTTAGAGCGTCCACTGAACTTTTGCTCAGATGCGGTAATGACTTCCTCTGGAACTGCATAGACATCGGTAGGTGTACACATATACATCAAACTGGTATCTACTTTGTGCGCACTGACATATTGCATAATCGCATCCATTGCAACAGAAACACGGACATGCTTTTCACCATCCAAATACGCAATCGCGGCCAAATCTAACTGATGTGGGTTTTGTACCAACCATTGTGCAATTTCAGGCACTTGTGTCAGTAAGTTCGCGCCGAGTTTTTCTTTGAGAACAGACACTGGTGTTTCCGCACTCAAGGCTTCAACCGATGGGGCATATAGCGTGGCATTGCCGTGTTGAATGGTGTCTAAAATTTTGCCCCATACACGGCTATTGGGTAAATCAACCGCCACAATATTGGCTTTCCATTGAGCTAACCATGTGAGTGGACCCGCTTCAGATGCGGCACCGAACAAGACCATCGTGCGGTCAGATAAATCAAACCATTCAGGATGTTCCACACAAGCAATCAGTGCTTCAGCATGACTGGGTTCAATCACACCTGCATCTAACCATGTTTGGATTTGTGCAAGTAAAGTACCCCCTTTGAGTTGTTGGCCTTTATAAGGCACTGACCATTCAGGCGTCGCATGACTTTCGCCTTTGAGTTTAATAGTATGCAGTGGTGCGCTTTCAAGTGACATTACATCTTTGAGGAGATGCTTTTGCCCATCTCGATAAAACTCAAACACATTATGTGCTTTGTTGAGCCCATCTTGTGCCATTTGAATCGGTGCAATTTGATTACGAATCCCAAATTCAACTAAGGATTTAAAATAGCGTGGATATTGTTTACGCCAGTTCTTTTCTGTAAGTGCAGTAACAGAGGTTTGGTGATCAACATTGGCTAAGGCCTCTGCAATAATCTCTTTCCCTGTACGTGAGGTACTAACTTTTTGTGTTTTCGAGTAAATTGGAAATTGAAGACCATCTAAGGGATTGGACATGCAAGAAATCTCACTGGCATTTGCTATTTATATACAGTTGTAAACATTATCTATGCCAAATCAAATTCCTGCTTGGCATTTCATGCCAAATTTATGTAAAAATATATGTAATAAAAAAGCCTTCTGAATAGAAGGCTTTTGAGTTTAGCAGCGACCTTTTTTGGCCTGTCCGGGTGGACAGAAATCGCCTTGGCCATGAGGATAATAAGAACGATCAGGATCGACGATGATACTCCCTTCAGGGGTGTGTACCGCACAGGCTGTAAAACTGAGGCTGATCATCAAGGCTGCAAATATAGACATTATTTTCATCGCAATTTCCTTGGTTTATAGTTGTCCTGATGTTTATTGTAAAAATCAGGACCACCCGTTGCTGTGAAAAAATGTTACTGAGCCTATATGCGTATGGATGCAATCCATTTGCAAGCTACGGCTCAGCTTTAAAAAGGTAACTGGGTTAATTTGTTCAGAAAATGCGGAATAAGACGTGGCTCTAAAATTAAGGTCATGATGACCCCATAAGCAGCTCCCCAAAGGTGGGCGCTATGATTGATGTTGGAGTTCCCTTTTTTACCAGACCAGACGCTATACGCCACGTACAACACTGCAAAAATAATCGCAGGTACTGGAATAAAAAACACAAAAATGAGCTTCCAAGGTTCAAACAACACATAAGCGAACAAGACCGCAGAGACTGCACCAGACGCACCAAGGCTTGCCCAGCGCACATCATTCTTATGTTTTAAATAACTCGGTAAAATGGCAAAAATTAAACCACCCAAATAAAACAAAACAAAACCTAAGTCAAAGAAGTATTGGCGGTAAAAACTTTCAATAATGCTGCCAAAGAAAAATAGGGTGAACATGTTGAACAGGAGATGCATACCATCGGCATGAATAAAGCCATGCGTAATAAAACGATCGTATTGTCCACGTTGCATGGCAGGAGGCCAGAAAATCAGACGGTTCATCACGTTCTGATTTGAAAATGCCACCATAGAAATTATGACCGTAATAATAATGATCGTAACTGTATGATTAAAAGGTAAATCCAACATTTCTGAGATGTTCTACATATAACTATCTTGTGGTCATAATGCCATTAAATTGAGCGAAAAGATGAACTTTCACAATAAATCCGACAATTTTGGTTGATTTTTTTTAATTACCCCGCATCTTCAGTTAAAATAGCAACTTCAGCTTGAGGAAATGATTGTTATGTCGACTGAGAACAGCAGCACTGCAGTTGCAGAGGAAATTCCAAACTTATTGATTACTCCAACTGCACAAGAGTATTTACGTGATTTATTAGAAAAACAAAATACCCCGGGCATTGCTGTACGTGTATTTGTTGAAAATCCGGGTACACCACGTGCTGAATGTTGTATGGCATATAGTGCGCCTGAAGAAGTGATCCCAACCGATTACCGCCAAGATTATCCAGACTTTCCTGCGTATATCGACACACCGTCTATTCCATATTTATTGGATGCAGTGATTGATTACAACAAAGACCGTTTTGGTGGGCAGTTAACTTTCCGTGCACCAAACTCGAAAGTGCCACGTGTCGGTCCTGATGCATCGATTGAAGAGCGTATTACGTATATTCTTCAATCTGAGATTAACCCAGGTCTAGCAGGACATGGTGGTAACTGTGCATTGGTTGAAGTAGTTGAAGATGAAGAGCATGGTTTAACAGCTGTACTGAAATTCGGTGGTGGTTGCCAGGGTTGTTCAGCAATTGATGTCACGTTGAAACAGGGTGTTGAAACGACTCTGCAACAACACATTCCTGAGTTACGTCGTGTGATTGACCAGACGGATCATACGCAGGCTGAAGGCGCGTACTTCAAATAAATTTCAATCAACTTTACCAAATAACCTCCTTAAACTAGGGGGTTATATTTTATCTAAAGCTAAAATGTAATTGAGAATAATTATCAATATTTATTGCAATATGTTTATCGTTTGTTAAAATGCCCTACGAAATTTACACAATCTCTCCTTCTTTTGTATTTTGGGTGTATGCGTTATGGGTAAAAATCTGACGAGATCAACTTTAGCTTTGGCTGTTGTAGGGGCAATGAGTTCATTTGCGATGGCAAATGACGTTGTGGAAACTACAAAAGAGAAAGAAGCAACACAATTACAGACGATTGTTGTATCGGCAACGGGTTATGAGCAGGATGTTTCAAAAGCACCAGCATCAATTACTGTGATTAGCCGTGAAGAATTAGATAAGCGTGAATATAACGATATTACAGATGTTTTGAGAAGTGTTCCGGGTGTTGTCATTACGGGTGAAAATGCAAGTCAAACAGTTAGTATTCGAGGAATGTCTTCGAATTACACCTTGTTCTTAGTCGATGGAAAGCGTCAATATTCTAAAGACGTTAACCCAAATGGCGATGACTACGGTATGGAGAAAAATATTCTTCCTCCAGTTGCATCCATTGAGCGAATTGAAATTATCCGTGGTCCAGCATCTACATTGTATGGTTCTGATGCAATGGGTGGCGTGATTAATATTATTACTAAAAAGGTGACGGATGTTTGGACTGGGAATGTTGAGTTAGGCACAACTATTCAGGATAAAAATAATTCTGGAGACATTCGTAATGGTTCTGTTTATTTAGCAGGGCCGATTATTCAAGATAAAGTTGGCTTGCAGTTAGGTCTAAATCGTTTAGAGAGAAAAGAAGACTCTTATTTAGGTGGTTTTACAGGCCATACAACGGAAAGTTTAAATTCACGTTTAACTTATGTGCTTAATGATCAACACGACTTAGCTGTAGAGGCAAATTTCTTCACACAAGAGTCTGAGGCTACGGCAGGTAAAACGGTTGCGGCAACAGGTACTGACTCTGCAAGTCGAAATATACGTAGTGTTTATGCCTTAACGCATAATGGTCGATATACCGATAATTTGGATAGTAAATCTTATATTCAATATGAAAATTCTAAAAACCCAGATCGTGAAAATACAGTCGTGGGAACGAAGGGAATTGATTTAGAAACATGGACTGCAAATACACAGTGGAATTGGTTGTTAGGTAATCATACACTGGCTTTTGGTGGGTATTATAAAGATGAAAGTTTGTTAGATCGAGCAACAAACCGAAATCCGTTGGTTCCAGAGTTTGATGAATTGACACGTTGGTCAGCTGCTGCATTCTTAGAAGACACATGGAGTTTAACCGATCGTTTTAATTTAACGCTTGGGGCCCGTTATGACCATGATGAACTATATCAAGGTAATATTTCTCCGCGAATTTATGGTGTTTATAACTTTACTGACCAATTTACCGTGAAGGGTGGGGTTTCTACAGGATATAAACAACCAGATATTCGTTCTGTGACTGACGGCTTCTATAGTGTGACAGGAGGAAGTGGTTCTCCAACAACAACGGGTCGAGGAATTATTAAAGCAAATCCAGACCTAGAACCAGAATCAACTGTTACTTCAGAATTAGGTTTTTACTGGAACAATGACTACGTTAATACCTCTATTACAGGTTATGTAACTCAATTTAAAGATCGAATTGAAGAAATTCGTGAATGTGATTCAACGGGTAATGCTGACTACAACCGTAATGATGTTTCAACGTGGAAATGTTCTGAAAGCGGTATTCCATTTGCATTTATCAGCACACGTGAAAACATTGGTAAAGCTGAGTTACGTGGTGTAGAGGTGACATTTGATGCCAAATTAGCTGAATATACAACCTTAACTGCAAATTATACGTTCACAGATACAGAAATTAAATCAGGTCAATTTAAAGGGCAGCCTTTAAATGGCATGCCTGAACATGTATTTAATGTAACAGTAGATCATGACTTAACCGATGCTTTGAATATTTGGAGCCGATTACATGTGCGCGGAGAAACTACACCGTATTTAGGTCGCTCAAGTATGTCTGACCCAATTCCTGGATATAACTTCCTGGATGTTGGTTTCAACTATAAATTTGCACCAAACTTGAAAGGTAAATTTGGTGTCTATAATGTGTTAGATGAAACTGCACAGAATGCTGATGGTGAGCAAACTTTAGATGGTCGTCGCTATGGTGTAAGTTTTGTTGCTAATTTCTAATTCATAGAAATAAGAATTAAAGACCCGTTTACTCAACGGGTCTTTTTATTTAGGGGATTAAAATACTCTGTGCTTGGTCAGAATAATAAAACTGTTCTAAATAATAGCGCGCTCGATCACGTAAGTAATCAGAACGAATGAGTTCTTGAATAATAGGGTTAAACAAATCTTGAAGTTGATTTTGGACTAAGGCTTCGTCGATATTTAAGTCGCGTAGTAGTAAATCAAAAGGCTGTTCTTGGTTGCGAATGTACCAAGCGTAAACACCATCATGCACCTGTTGCTGCAGATAGTCTGTTTGACGCATATGCTCCCAAATTTCGTGCCCCATAGCGACAGTTTGAGGCAAGTCCTGCACTTCAATATAATTTTTCAAAACTGATAAAGGCATATCTTTGATTTTGTGCCAGAGGTTGGCTTGAAAGTGATATAGCTTTTCATCATTAAAGTTTTGATTTAACACTTGTTCGCTCATTTGACTGAGTTTTAAGATGTTCTTTTGCAAATAATGCCCAATAGTGTCATTTAGGTTTGAGTCTGTGACGGTTTCCAGTACGGACTTGCCCATTTTCATAAAACTAGAAACACCCGGCACACGTTTAGTCATCACAGAGTTGTTCAAATAGTCTTGAATCGAGTGTTGAATCAGCTGGGTAATCATGGCTGAAAAAGCTGGGTTATTTACCACAGTTTTAATTAGACGCTGACGATGCCCACTTTTACTCGCGACATACTGCGCAATTTTATCGATGGTGAGTACAGGAATCACATCGGCAATTTTTGTTGTTTCATTGATGGGGTGAATCAAAGCAAACTTAATGTGCTCAGCAATTTGTGAAATCAGATGATCGGTTGCAGGTGTGGCTAAGATTTGTTTTTGCAACAGCGCATTGATGTCTTCAAAGCTCCACAGTTGCTGCAAAGTTTGTTTTCTAAACCAGTGATAAAAGAGGGTGGATTCATTTTGTACGGTACTTGCTTGCGAAAACTCATGATCTAAAAAATTAAGATGAGCTTCAATGAGCTGCTCAATCATCGGGTGTTTCTGCATACGTACTCAACAAAATTAATTTAGTGGAATCAGTTTATCAGCCAATGGATTTTTTAACTTTTGTGTTTTTGCAAGAAAAGGCAGGTAGTGCTGTGCAACAGCTTGTTCTGCCTCCAAAAGTGGCATATGACCAACATTGTTAAGGATGACAGGAGCTTCAGCACGTTTCAATAAAGATTTGAGCTCATTCGCCACTTCGACATTGATAATTTTGTCCTGCTTACCCCATAAAATGAGGGTGGGTGCTTCAATGTTACGGGTCACTCGGGCAAAGGAGTCAGTGGTATAAATTCGGTTCAAGGTCACCAATTGATCAATCACTTTACTGTTTTTTTCAGCCTGAGTAATTAACTGTTTTTCTTGGGCGCGTTTTAAATAATAAGGCATTTTGATTGGGGTTTGCATGACACGTTGCATTACATCATCTAAATCGCCCGGCTTGCTCACAATCAAGTGCTTTAAATATTGCGGGTCTTTGGCATAGTTGGTGTTGGCGTTCTTATAAATCCCAGCACTGTTTAATAAAAACAAACTTTGCGTGTCAAAAGGATATTGCGCGGCATATAGGGTTGCAATAGAACCACCGATGGAATGTCCAGCAACATTCAGCTTATCTTGTATATGAATGGCTTCAACAAAACGTCGGAGTCGCTCTGTGACATTTGGCATAGAGAGATCAAAATCATCAGGGACTTTGGTGTCGCCATTGGTCGGAAGGTCAGGGATGACCACGTGGTAATACGGCGTTAGAAACTGTGCCACACGGTTCCAATTGTCCCGATTTCCAGCAAAACCATGAATCAACAAAATAGTCGGTTTATCAACTGCACCACCTTCGTTATAGCTCCAAACGATATCATCCACTTTAAGTGTTTTAGTTTTTAAGCCGGCGGTGACGCGTTCTTGTAGAAGGTAGCTTTGTAAACTGAGTTTGTCTTTGATGATGGTATTTTCGACCGCATGGCTGGCGAAAGAAAATGACAAAGCTAAGGCGAATAGACCGGCCTTTAGACTTTGTTTCAAGACGGATTTTGAGCGCATCATCATGGTTCATCCTTAAACGGAGATGAATGAAAAAACTGACCGAATAAGATAAAAATGCTCTGATTTTGAATAGTTTTTATGTTTATTTACAGGTCTGTTTGATTTTAATCGCTTTCATGCAAATGTCATTAATTATTTATTTGAAAGGATATACTGCATTTGGATAAAGTGTGAACTGTGTAATGGTTTTATTGATATAAAATGCAACTTTAAAATTAAGCAAAAAAATAAGACGCTATGTTTTTTGCAAGTGACAATCAATTTCGCTGGGATTAAACTAGTCCAACTTAATAACAATCGGGTGGGAAAGGGAATGCTAACAGCTCAAGAAGCTTTAAGCCGTCTAAAACAAGGTAACCAACGTTTTGTAGCGGGTGAGACAACCCACCATAAGCAATTGTCTCACCAAGAACGAGCAGAGATGGCGGAAGACCAAAACCCATTTGCGATTGTACTCGGATGTTCTGATTCCCGTGTACCTGCAGAAATGGTCTTTGACCAAGGCTTGGGTGATCTGTTTGTCATTCGTGTTGCAGGAAATGTGGTTGCACCTTCGCAAGTTGGCAGTGTTGAATTTGCGGCTGAGCGTTATGACTGCGCGGTAGTTGTGGTACTTGGCCATAGTCACTGTGGTGCGATTCAAGCCACCATTGACACCTTGATGAACCCAGATAGTCCACCGTCTGCAAACTTGATGTCGATTGTAAACCGTGTCCGTCCTTCAGTTGAAACCTTGATGCAAACCGAACTGAAACATGACTTATGCAAACTGTCTAAACACGCGGTGCGTTCAAATGTATTTGCCTCTGTAAATCAGTTACGTCATGGCTCAGCTGTGCTTGAAAGTTTAATTGCCAAAGGCAAGTTACAAGTGGTTGGTGCTGAGTACTCACTTGAAAGTGGTGAAGTGGTTTTTTTTGACTTCTGATCAGCGGATATGATCAGCATAAAAGGCGCTTTATAAAGCGCCTTTTATATAGGGATAAGCTAAATTTAATAAAATAGGCTGTGCCTTGCCATTTGGATGAACCAAATCTTTTTGCATCAAGCTGTTATTTCCCGCTATACCTTCTAAAAAGAAGGGCAGTAATTTCACTTTGAACTGTTGACTGACCACTTTGTAATTATTTTCAAATGCCTTGCTATAGGCTGTGCCATAGTTTGGTGGCATTTTCATTCCCAAGACAACCACGGTGGCATTGGCTTTTTGACTCTGTTGAATCAGTTGCGCTAAATTTTTTTGAATCATCTGAGGGGGTTGACCACGCAGCCCATCATTCCCGCCAAGCTCAATCACCACCACATTTGGCTTATGCGTTTGCAATAGTTTGGGTAAACGAGCCAAAGCGCCACTGGTGGTTTCACCACTCACACTGGCATTGACCACTTTGTGTTGTTTCGGATACTGTTGGTCTAACCGTTTTTGCAGTAAATTTACCCATGCTTGCTGTGGTTCTATGCCATAACCTGCACTAATGCTATCTCCTAAAACCATCACGGTTTTTGCAAAAACCCAAGTGGGGCTTAGGCACAGTGCAAGCAAAACCAAGTATGAACTGATACGTTTTTTAAATTTGCGATTTTGCACGAATATTTGCATATAGGGATGTTATGACCCAAGTTCATAGTGATGTAGGCATCATGCCACAAGTGATTATTTCTGCCCAGCAACTGACACAAAAGATTAAACTTCCGCAAAAAGAACTGACTATTTTCTCAGATTTGAGTCTGAGCATATTAGCAGGTGAGCAAGTCGCAATTACAGGACGTTCAGGTTCAGGAAAGTCTACCTTACTAGGTATTTTGGCGACTTTAGATCAGGCTAGCGGTGGTGAGCTAATCGTTTGTGGTGAAAGTATTTCCAAGCTCAATGAAGAACAGCGTGCACAGGTGCGTTTAAAGCATATTGGCTTTGTGTTTCAGTCCTTTCAACTGCTGCCACACCTGACTGCGGTTGAAAATGTGATGCTGCCGTTACGCCTTCATGCATCATTTAACTTTGTAGAAGCTGAACGTCGTGCTTTGAGTTTATTGCAAAAAGTTGGATTAGAGCGACAGGCCACCCAAACACCGAAGGTACTTTCGGGTGGGGAGCAGCAGCGCGTTGCAATTGCCCGTGCGCTGATTGCTGAGCCAAAAATTATCTTTGCCGATGAACCGACAGGAAACTTAGACAGTCAAACTGCGCGAGAAATTGAGCAACTATTGTTTCAGTTGAACCGTGAGTTGGGTACGACCCTCATTTTAGTGACGCATGACCATACGCTTGCAGAACAGTGCCAGCGCCATTTTGAATTACTCGATGGTCAGTTGATCGAACATCCTCGAACAGGAGGATGAAATGAATTCTCTATTTCAGCCCTTACTGAAGCAAAGTTTTAAAAGTAGTGGTGTGTATTTATTGATTATTGCGTTGATTCTCGCGATCAGTGCAACGACCGCGCTGAAGTTTAGTAATGAACAAATTCAAAATGCCGTAGCGCTGCAAGCCGCCGAGATGCTAGCAGGGGATTTGGTTTTAACGGACAGCCAAAAACTCGACCCGAAATGGAAAGCGCAAGCGACAGCTCTTGATTTAAAACAATCCGAAGTCACTGTCTTTAGTTCAATGGCATATACCAATGATCAGTTTGTTATGGTCAATGTGAAAGCCATCGACCAAGCTTTTCCTCTGCGCGGAGAGTTACGCATTCAGCCTGCGGCGAAGCATATTGCTTCGGGTGAAGTGTGGTTGAGTCAACGTGCTATGGATTTGCTACAGGTTAAACTGGGCGATCAACTGAATATTGCAGATGGTACTTTCAAGGTGACAGGCTTGATTGAGCATGACTCCAATCAAGAGTTAGGCTTTTCTGGGTTCTCACCGACGGTGATTATTTCAGAAGCGGATATTGCCAAGACTAATGCCATACAAGTCGGTAGTCGTATTGACTATCGTCTACTGATGGCAGGTACAGCAAAAAATACTCAGCAGTTTGAAGCAAATTTTAAAAAGCAAAATGTATCGTCTGAAGATACTAGTACGGCCGCTCAAAGTCCTAATGCGGAAGAAACACAAAACAGCTTACGCTTACGCAATGCCAGTGAGGGTAATACCCGTTTAATGAAGCCAATTGCAAATTTGGACACTTTTTTGCAGTTGGCGAATATCTTAACGATTTTGCTGTGTGGAATTGCGATTGCTTTGACCAGTCAGCGCTTTGTACAACAAAATCAAGATCACATTGCGCTATTGCGTTGTATGGGGGCGGCGAAGTCACAAATTCTCTGGGCTTATCTCAGCTTGTTGGGTGTGGTGTTCTTGCTTGCGATGCTGGTCGGGAGTGTCGTGGGGGTAGGGCTGGGTTATGGCCTGTTACAGTTGATGTTACAACTGATTCCACACTTAAGTATTGCGTTTTCAGCTTGGGATATGCTGCTCGGGCCGATTCCGATTGCCATGTTGACCAGTGCCGTAGTGCTTCTGGGTTTTGTCTTACCGAGTTTTTGGGAGCTTTTGAATACTCCTCCGATCCGTGTCATTCGCAGCCAAGAAAAATCGGTTTCGTCGATGTTTTGGATGTTGCTCGCAGGAACGGCTAGTCTGGTGCTGTTTAGTATCGTTCTGACTGAAAACATGGTACTGACAGCCATGGTGATTGGTGCAATTATCCTTCTATGTGGAGTGTTATACAGTGTAGTTTGGCTGAGTTTGAAGTTTATCCGTGGCTTAAAAAATGCGGTTTCTGCTTATGTCCGCACGCCTTATCAAACTGCATTTCAGGTTACCGCTTTGGCTTTGGGGCTTAGTTTAATTACGGTCTTAGCCGTGTTACGAACCGATTTGTTAGAGCGTTGGCAGCAGCAAATCCCTGCGGGAACGCCCAATCAGTTTGTATATGGTTTACCGCCTTTTGACATGCCTGAGTTAAAAGCACAAATTGAGCAGAACCACTGGAACAGTACGCCGCTCTATCCGAATATTCGAGGTAGACTGATTGCCAAAAATGGACAGCCTTTTGCTGCGGATTTGGTGAAGCAAAATAATTCCTTGCGCCGCGAATTAAATTTGACTCAAGCAGACAGTTATCCTAAAGACAATATGATTGTCTCTGGCGCATCAAAACTCACAGCAAAAGGACAAGTTTCGGTAGAAGCCAATACCGCAACAGAGCTTGGGATAAAAGTGGGGGATCAACTGACCTTTAGCTTACCAGAGGGTGTCATTCACGCCAAAGTGGCAAACTTACGAACTGTAGAATGGGAAAGTTTTAGCCCAAACTTCTTCTTTATTTTTGCGCCACAGACCATGGATGAAAATGCGGGCAGTTATTTGGGCAGTTTCTATGTACCAGAGTCTGACAAAGCGAAATTGGTCAGCATTATTCAGCAATTTTCCAACACCGTCTTTATTGATGTCAGTTTAATTTTAGACGAAATTAAGCGCATTGTTACGGTGTTGGTGCAGATTGTCACGATCCTTGCAGTTTTAGTGAGTATTTCAGGTATTCTGGTTTTAATTGCGTGCCTGAACTTACTTATGGATGAGCGTAAACGAGAAGTGGCGCTATTACGTTCATTTGGTGGTTCCAAGCAAAAACTCAGAAGCATGCTCAGTCTAGAAATTGGCTTTATTGGTTTTATGGCGGGTGTGGTTTCTTGTTTATTTGCTGAAGCGATAAGTGCGGTCGCATGTTATCGCATGGGCTTAGCCATTCAGCCACACTGGGAAATCTGGCTCATTTTACCACTGTTCATGACCTTACTCTGCGCGCTGATTGGGCGTTATCGCTTAAGTTATCTCAGTGATATTCCACCTTTACAAAGTTTGAGAGAGATCAATCAATCGTGATTGATCTCTTAATACGTTAAGTGTTGAATCTTAGAAATTGAGCTGTTGACGCATCATCATTAACACTTCTGACCATAAGGGTTGAATATAGACCACAAGGTTTTGGCAGTGTAAGTAAAACCAATACGAACCGCAGGCTGCCAAAACAAGGCTCAGCGGCATAATCCAACGCTGCTGCGTCTTTTGGGAGAGATACCAAAGTGCCGCCAAAACAGCACCCATCAACATGCCGCCAATATGTGCGGCATTGTTAATCCCTGAAATCATAAAGCCCATGGCTAAGTTGATTCCCATCACGATGAGCAAAGTCTTTTTATCTAAAATAAAACGTTGCTGTGGGAGCATTGGCAGTAGCGATAGAACCGTCAGTGCTGCACCCAGTCCCATGACGGCACCTGAAGCCCCTGCACCGACACGCGGCAAGAGTTCAGGGTTTGCTAAACCCACACGAATTAGTTCATAACTGTCTTGAATGGCAATATAACCACTGAGCAAGCTACCCATGAGACCAGCAAGAACATATAGTGCAACAAAATAGACACGTCCAAACATTTGCTCCAACACGCTGCCAAAAATATACAACGCCCACATGTTCAACATGAGGTGAACCAAGCCAAAATGAAAGAACATACTGCTCAATAAACGCATCGGTTCAGCCAAGAAGGTGAGCGGTGCATAGTCTGCTCCCCAGCGTATGGCATCCGCCGTACTTGGATTGCTGACATCCATGCCATGCAGGACTTGCCAAAAAAACAACCCAACATTCACGGCAATAATGACGGCGGTAATCCACCATAAATGTACGTCAAATTTTGTTTTGATTTGCGGAGGTGTAAGCTCGGTCATGCTATTCTTGCTAAAATTTTGCTATATTTGCCCAAGCTTAGCATGAATAAAAATGATTTTTGGAGTAAGCCACTGGCATGAAAGCTTTTATTGTTCGTAGTTTGTTAGTCGTTGTCAGCTTCGTGCTTTTGGTACAGTTGTGGATTTTTGCAAGCCTAGTGTGGTGGCGTTACAAGCCAGTGGAAACCACCATGTTTATGCGGATTGATTATTGGTCTGAGCCATCTAAACCCATTCAACATGAATGGCGTGATTATGACGAAATCAGTGAGTACATGAAAAAAGCCATTGTTGCTGCTGAAGATGGCAAATTTATGCAACATCATGGTTTTGACTGGGATGGGATTCAAGCGGCGCTTGAGCGTAATAATGACACGGGCAAAGTGGTTGCCGGCGGTTCAACAATTTCTCAGCAATTGGCCAAAAACTTATTTTTATATAACAAGCGGTCATTCATTCGTAAAGGTCAAGAAGCTGTTGCAACTTGGATGATGGAACGGATGTGGAGCAAAGAACGCATCTTAGAGGTATATCTGAACTCGGTGGAGTTTGGCGATAATATCTATGGCGTCGAAGCTGCAACCCAACACTACTTTGGTAAAAGTTCACGTAGCTTAAGCCGTGAGCAGGCAGTCTTTTTAGCGGCCATTTTACCCAATCCGAAATACTATCAAGACCATCAAAATGACCGTAAGTTGCAAAACCGTGAGCGCATGATTCGAAAGTATATGCGCTATAGCGATATCCCTTAATTTGATTGATCTGAAAAAGCCCAAATTTATGGGCTTTTTTTTATGAAATTGTCACAAAATTGAAGCATACTTATCATGATAAAACGCATTCAAATAATCAAAGGTTAGCTATGAATACGGCAGCAAGCACATCTCCGATACTACAACCTGAATACGCGTATAACGATCGCTATATTAACCGTGAGTTATCGATATTAGATTTCCATTTACGTGTATTGGAACAAGCCGTAGATCCTTTACATCCGCTGTTAGAACGGATGAATTTCTTACTGATTTTTTCACGTAACTTAGATGAGTTCTTTGAAATTCGTGTTGCGGGCGTCATGGAACAGTTGGATCTGGGCAATGAAAGCCGTAGCCCCGATGGCTTAACTCCACGCCAAGTACTCGATCAAATTTCGCAAACTGCACATGCTGCAATTGAACGTCAGTATCGTATTCTCAATGATGAAATTCTACCGAAATTGCGTGAGGAAGACATTTGCTTCTTACGCCGTGGGGAACTGACGCCTGCACAGTCTTCATGGGTGAAGAAATATTTCCAAGAACAGGTTGCACCTGTCTTAACACCGATTAGCCTTGACCCTGCGCATCCATTTCCGCGTTTAGTGAATAAAAGTCTCAACTTTATCGTGACTTTGGAAGGGAAAGACGCATTTGGTCGTCAGATTGATTTGGCTGTTGTGCCTGCACCACGTTCATTGCCACGTGTGGTTCGTCTACCGGATGAACTCACAGGTGGAAAAGAGCATCATGTGATGCTTTCAGCTATCATCCATGAGCATGTTTCTGACTTGTTCCCAGGGATGACAGCAACAGGCTGTTATCAGTTCCGTGTCACACGGAATGCTGATTTGGCGCTCAACGAAGATGTTGAAGACTTAGCCAAAGCACTGAAAGGTGAGTTAAGTTCACGTCGTTTTGGACGAGCAGTACGTTTGGAAGTTACACAAAACTGTCCAGAACATATTTATAACTACTTGCTAGATGAATTTGATCTGCATCAGGAGCAGTTGTATAAAGTCGAAGGACCTGTGAACTTGGCGCGTTTATTGTCCAATTTTAAACGTCCACATCTACGTTATGACGCACATATTCCTGTTATTCCTAAAGTGTTGAAAAAGTCGGAAAGCATGTTCTCTGCAATGCAGAAACAGGATATTTTACTACATCATCCGTTTGAGTCTTTCGCACCTGTGATTAACTTATTGCGTGAAGCTGCACGTGACCCACAAGTGTTGGCGATTAAGCAAACCCTATACCGCAGTGGTGCAGACTCTGAAATTGTACAAGTCCTAGCCGAAGCGGCGCGTAATGGTAAAGAAGTTACCGCAGTGATTGAGCTGCGTGCGCGTTTTGATGAAGAGTCAAATATCGAAGTGGCAAATGTGCTACAAGAAGCAGGCGCAGTGGTTGTTTACGGCATTGTGGGCTATAAAACTCATGCCAAAATGATTCTTGTAGTACGCCGTGAAAATAATAAACTCGTTCGTTATGTGCACTTGGGAACGGGTAACTACCATGCGGGTAATGCACGTATTTATACCGACTATGGTTTGCTCACGACCGATAAAGAGTTGTGTGAAGATGTACACCGTATTTTCCAAGAATTGACAGGTATGGGGAAAATGGCGAAGCTGAAAAAGCTACTTCATGCGCCGTTTACGCTCCATGCACAACTGATCAACTTTATTGATGATGAAATTGCCAATGCGAAAGCGGGTAAGAAAGCGCAGATTATTGTGAAAGTGAATGCACTAACTGAAGTGCAACTGATCAACAAGCTGTATGAGGCATCGCAGGCGGGTGTACAAATTGATCTCATTATTCGTTCAATTTGTTGTCTACGCCCAGGCTTGCCAGGGCTTTCGGAAAACATTCGTGTACGTTCGATCGTGGGGCGTTTCTTAGAACATACGCGTGTTTTCTATTTTAGTAATAATGGCGATGCGCGTATTTATGGTTCGAGTGCCGATTGGATGGATCGGAATCTATTTAATCGTGTTGAGGCTTGTTTCCCAATTGAAGATCCAGCTTTGAAAAAACGTATTTATCAGCAAGGTTTGTTGACTTATTTGCAGGATAATCAACAAGCTTGGTTACTACAGGGTGATGGAACTTGGCTTCGTGCGACGCCAGCTGAAGGCGAAACCGAGCATAATGCGCAGCGTTATTTGCTAGATGTGATTAAATAATTTTAGGGGGAGGCTTGGGTCTAAAAAAGATTCAGGCACAAAAAAAGGAGTCATGTTTGACTCCTTTTTTATGCACTAAAATAAGCTTAGTGTAGATCTTGAGTAATTTTTTGCAGGATTTGTAATAGCACATCAAATTCGCTTTGTAGCGGAGTGCTTTTACGTGTCACCAAAGCCAAGATACGACTTGGAGCAGCTTCAATTTGTTTGACCATTAAATCTGGATTCGCTTTAATCATATTGGTATGAATTGCGATTTCAGGTAATAAAGTAAAACCAAGATCAGCCGATACCATTTCCACAAGGGTTGGTAAAGAGCTCGCTTTTAAACGATGATCGTTTTTACGCTCACCAATAGGGCAGGCACTTAAAGTGTGGTCACGTAAGCAGTGGCCTTCTTCAAGCAACATTAAACGCGAAAGGTCTAAGTCATCCAGCGATTTGGCTTGGCTTGCGATATCTGATTTATTGCAGACCAAAAACAAACTTTCTTTTGCGACTTCAGCAACTTTTAAGCCACGTGTATCAAAAGGTAGAGCCAAAACGACCATGTCTAAATTGCCATGTTCGAGTTTTTCTACAATTTTCTCACTTTGCGCTTCGTGTAAATGTAGTTGAATTTTAGGGAGTTGCTTATGCACTTCATCTAACAATTGTGCCAGAATAAATGGCGCAATGGTTGGAATAACACCTAGATGTAAATCACCAGTTAAAGGCTCGCTCATTTCTCGGCTTAAACGCATCAGGTCTTGAGCATCTGCCAGTAGAACACGAGCACGAGCAACGACTTGCTCGCCTAGAGGAGTTAAGCGCACATTTTGGCGATCACGCTCTACAAGTACGCCACCGAGTAGGCGTTCAAGCTCCATAATCCCGCCCGACAAAGTCGATTGGGTTACAAATGAACGGCGTGCAGCTTCAGTAAAATGCAGCGTTTCTGACAGTGTAACGAGATATGACAGCTGTCTTAAGGATGGTAATGCAGCCATAGTGTCCTAATGATTATGATTTAAAGTGTTGTGCAAATAATTCGCTAAGATTTGGAATGAAGTGCGGTGGGATATCATGCCCCATTCCATCAATTAATTCAAATTTAGCACCCATAATTGCCTTCGCAACGGCCTTTCCGTGACTAGGCGGGAGTAAACGGTCTCGCGAACCGTGCACCACAAGGGTCGGTTGTTGAATCTGTTTGTCCAGTTGCAATAAAGAACCTGTACATAATATTGCTAAAAACTGTTGAAGTACACCCGCAGGGTAATAACTTCGGCGATATAATTTGCGAGAAGTCTGAATTGACTCGATTGGATTGTGATAATCAGGTGAGCCAATAAGCTTAAACACTTTCAAAGAGTGGCTTACAATTCCTTCTTCATCGGTCGATTCAGGTCGACCAATTAGACTAAAGAGTTGCTTTGGAAAAGGGGGAGGTAGTAAAGGTTGGTTGTTACTGGTGAACATTAAGCCGAGCTTTTTGACTTTTTGTGGATGACGCGCTGCTAGAATTTGCCCAATCATACCGCCCATGGATGCGCCAATCACATAGCTTTCATCTAAACCTAAACGGTCTAAGAGTAGTGCCACATCGTCAGCCATGTCGTATAAGTCATAAGGTGCACCACGGTTATCTAAACCTAAAGCAAAACGCCCCATTAGTTTGAGGGTATTTAAGCGTGGCCCTTGATGTCTAATTTTTGAAGATAAGCCAATATCACGGTTATCAAAGCGAATGATACGAAAACCTTGATCAATCAGAGATTTACAGAAGAAATCAGGCCAAAATAAGAGCTGTGCTCCTAAGCCCATGATCAAAACAATGGTCGGATGATGGTCTTCGCCACCGATTTCGACATGGAGTTCAATACCATTGCCTAAGTCGACTTTGGTTTCGCGCATGAAAGAGGTATAGGGTGAAAGATTATATTGGAGTGCGCTATTCATTATTGTAATCCTCACATAAAGGACATCTATTGTTATAAATGTCCTTTTATTTAAACTCTAAACCTGTGCTGGAATCAAGTCTGGAACCAGTTTTGTTAATGCTAAACGTTGTTTCGCTGCGGTTGCTCCAAGCAGTACGAAGCCGCGAAGTGTACCTTGACTGTCTAGGGCTTTGGCAATCATGCCATCATCTAACTCTTCAGTTTCCCAGTTCACCTCTGCATCAATTGGTGCAGGTAAAACAGTGAGCGGCGCAGCGGGTGTTTTAACTGCTACAGGCATAGCAGGGTAATGCACCGCAGTGGTCTCGCCATTTAAGGTTTTCGCTAAAGCGCGTGCTTGCTGCATAATTGGCATGACATAAGGTAGCAAGAGTCCATTGACTTCAGCACAATCTCCGACCGCGTAGATATGCGGCTGATTGGTCTCAAGTTGTGTATTGGTCAAAATGCCACGACTGGTTTGAATATCTGCCTCTTTTGCAAGGGAAATGCTTGGTTGTAAGCCAATTGCAGATAAAACAACATCGGCAACTAAAGACTGACCGTTGGCCAAGGTCACAACATAGTCACCATTTTCAATTTTAGACACTTTTTCAACTGTGGTGCCAAGGACAAAATGAATACCCGTTGCCTCAAGGTTTTCTTTAAAGGCACTTGAAACATGCGCTGGCAATAAACGGGCCAAAGGCTGGTTTGCCAAGTCGATAACGGTGGCTTGATGGCCTGTATGTTGTAAATCATTGGCAAATTCACAGCCGATGAGACCGGCACCTAAAATGACTACGCGTTTGTCTGCACGCTTATCAAGTTCTGCACGGAAGGTTTTATAGTCGTCTAGATTGTTTACAACTTGAATGTTATTGCTTCCATCGCCCGCAATGGCTAAGCGAATTGGGTTTGCACCTACCGCTAAAACCAATTGAGAGTAGGGCTGTGTAGATTCAGCGCCATCTTTAATAACGGTTAACTGCTGCTGTTCAGCATGAATCTCTTTCACCCAAGTATGCGTGGCAATTTGCATTTTCAGTTGTGTTGCCATTTTCTCTGCATCACCCAAAGCAATCTGTTCAGGCGCTTTGTTGGCAACAAAGGCATTGGACAATGTTGGTTTGGCATAATTAGTCGCATCATCTGCACATAGCATAAGCAGCTCTTGTTCAGGGTTCAGCTTGCGAAATTCACGTGCTACAGCATAGCCTGCCATACCTGAGCCAATGATGACGATGGGATGCATAAGGTTCTCCAGAGATTATTTTAAAGACGTAAAAAAAGACCATGCTGCATGGTCTTTAACACTATGAATTAGATTTCAACCATTTCAAAATCGATTTTTGACACGCCACAATCTGGGCAAGTCCAATCGTCAGGGATATCGTCCCATTTTGTTCCCGCTACGATGCCATCTTGTGGCCAACCTTCTGCTTCGTCATAAATCCATCCACAAACGATGCATTGATACTTCTTCATTTGACTCTCCAAAACGCTGAACAAGAAAGGGTTCAGCAAAATAATCCATTACGCAAGCTGCTATTCATCTGAGTTGTTAGCATACTTCGCTAATCTAAATTTTTACGCAGTTCTAATACGAATGTAAAGTAAATATCGGAGTTTAATGATTGAATCTATCTGCTAAAAGCGATGATCAGGACAAAACGTATCATTTAAAACCAGATCGCGTTTTGCGAATGTGTGAAGGTTATAGATGATTACATCTAAAAAAGATGCGTTTTTTCAGTCAGCTAGCCTTATAAAATTATTGATGTATAGACTAAGGTCGTGCTGTAAACTCAAAGTTAAATTGCTATTTTAATATTGAGTACATCTATACCTAATATTTATTAAATAAATGATTTAATTAAAAACAATAACTTAAATAAATATTTTAGTTGTTCAGTCGGCTGCATAGCCAGTGCTTGACTGTTTTTTTCACAGATAAAGCTGTAAAATTCATCTATTCCTTTTCAAATTTTATTGATCTCCTATGAACAACTTGTCTACAACGCTGTGGTCGCACATTCGTACGGTCCAAGATTTTCCAAAACCTGGGATTTGCTTCTTCGATTTAACACCATTGTTTATGAGCAATATTGAGCCTTTAACCGACGCGTTAATTGCAAGTATTCCTGCTGAGCAGTTGGCGGAAGTTGACAGTTTTGTTGCTGTAGAAGCGCGTGGTTTTGTGCTTGCGAGCTTATTGGCACAACGTTTAGGTAAGGGTTTATTGTTGGTGCGTAAAGCAGGCAAGCTGCCACCACCGGTGGTGGGTGTGGGTTATAGTTTGGAATATGGATTAGACCGCTTAGAAATGGCAGCCAATACTCCATCGCAAAAAGTGATTATTGTGGATGATGTTTTAGCGACAGGTGGGACATTAAAAGCCGTTAAACAGCTGGTGGCAAAATGTAATCATGAAGTGCTCGGTGCTAGTATTTTTCTTGATTTGCCTGATTTGCATGCTGACTTAGGTTTAAAGATTTGGTCTGTGTTAGATGACAAATCGAAACCAGACTCTGTTGCTGCATAAGCACATTAAAAAGCCTTGGAATCTCCAAGGCTTTTTTATTTATACAAATATTGTTGTTCCAAATGTTCAATTAGCTGATTAATATTTTCAGGTTTAAGTAGTCGGTGATGTCCGCCTTCAACTGCTTGAATCAACATATAATTTTCTAAAATTTCCTGTGCTGCATACATATCGATTAATTCATCTCCCAGCTCTAAATAGGCCACTTGCGGTACATTGTGATCTAAGTCAGTCTCATTAATGCTCGGGTAATCATCGCGAAAGTCAGGCGCTAAGCGTGGGTTGGCAATCACACATGGAATTTGATGTAGCAGCGACATTTTCAATGCCCAATATGCACCAATACAATGTCCAACAATAATTTCAGGTTTTATTTTTTCAATAATATCGTCGTAGAAGCTGGCTACGGTAGAAAAATTGAGATAGCGATAATCGATATCGATACAAAATTTCTGCTTTGCATCAATGGCATGGAATTTAGTGGACTCTCGCGAGGAGTCTAATCCATGCAAAAACAAAATTTTAGATTCGCATCTGCTCATGATTTATCATTCAATTAAAAAACTAAATTATTTTATGAGTGGAGAAAAGTTTACTTTTCCACGATTTATAACATCCATTGTAGAGGGATTAACCGTGAAATGAAGTTAGCTTTTGGTCTAAGAAATAGACAGACCTTTTATACGGTGGGTGTCTTAGCGCTGAAATAAACAGGATGTATACTTTTTTATATACCGCGCGGTTTTTGATGATGCTCATTCGTTTGGAATTCTGCTATGCTATGCAACTTCCGTTTTTTAATACATATACGAGGCAGAGATGACGCAACAAAACGCTCAATCGACTTCTGAACAAGCCATTTCCGAAAACGATTTAATTGCACAGCGTCATGCCAAGTTAAAGCAGATTGAAGATCAAGCCAAACAAACGGGCACTAGCCCATGGCCAAACACCTTTAAACGTGAACATTATGCTCAAGACTTACAAGATCAATTTGCAGACAAAAGCAAAGAAGAAATTGAAGCAGCAGAGCATGTTTATGTGTCTGTAGCGGGTCGTGTGATGTTGAACCGCGGTTCATTCATCGTGATCCAAGATATGACGGGTCGTATCCAGTTATATGTAGCGCGTAAAGAGTTAGCACCAGAAACCTTAGAAACCATTAAGAGTTTAGATCTTGGCGATATTATCGCGGTGAAAGGTTATATTGGTCGTTCTGGTAAAGGTGACCTTTATGTGCATATTGAACACTTTGAGCTTTTAACCAAGTCGCTTCGCCCACTTCCAGATAAATTCCACGGTTTAAACGATACTGAAGTTAAATATCGTAAGCGTTATCTTGACCTGATTGTGAACGAAGAAACACGTAAGACTTTTGAAATCCGTGCCAAAGTGGTTTCAGGCATTCGTGCATTTTTAACTGAAAAGCGCTTCATGGAAGTAGAAACACCAATGATGCATGTGATTCCGGGTGGTGCATCAGCACGTCCATTTGAAACGCATCATAATGCTTTGGATATGCCACTTTTCTTACGTATCGCGCCTGAGCTTTACTTAAAGCGTTTGGTTGTTGGTGGTTTTGAGCGTGTGTTTGAAATTAACCGTAACTTCCGTAACGAAGGTGTTTCGACGCGTCACAACCCAGAATTCACTATGATTGAATTCTATCAAGCTTATGCAGACTATAAAGACTTGATGGAACTTACCGAAAATATGCTTGAACGCTTAGCGCTCGATATCTTAGGTTCAACCGATGTGCCTTATGGTGAAGAAGTGTATAGCTTCAAAGGCCCATTCAAGAAAATTTCAATGTTTGATGCCATTCTTGCACATAACCCACAGTTCACGCCTGAAAATGTCAATGACCGTGAATTCTTGGCTAAATTTGTGCAAGAAGAGCTGAAAGAACAGGTAAAACCAGGTTTTGGTTTGGGTAAACTTCAAACTATCGTATTTGAAGAAACTGTTGAAACTCAGCTACGTCAACCGACTTTCATTACAGAATATCCTGCTGAAACTTCGCCATTGGCACGTCGTAATGATCATAACCCACATATTACGGACCGTTTTGAGTTCTTTATTGGTGGCCGTGAACTTGCGAATGGTTTCTCAGAGTTGAATGACCCGATTGACCAGGCCGAACGTTTCCAATCTCAGGTTTCAGAAAAAGACGCAGGTGATGATGAAGCAATGCACTACGATGCAGACTTTGTTGAAGCACTTGAGTACGGCTTACCGCCGACAGCGGGTGAGGGTATTGGTATTGACCGTTTAGTTATGTTATTCGCTAATGCAGCAAGTATTCGTGATGTGATTCTGTTCCCACACATGCGTCATAAAAACTAAGTTTGATCTGAACATAAAAAGCCCGCATTCATTGCGGGTTTTTTTTGATATTTACAACATTACTAAATAGAAAAGCTTGTAAAAAAGAGATAAAAAAAATAAGGTAACACTAAGCTTTAAGTCCTGAGAATAAAACGGAATGTTTCTAAAAAAAACACTTGCAATCGCTGTGCTAATGGGTGCAACAACGAGTATCTTTGCTCAAGGTCTCGTTTTAAATGATCAAAATTTAAGAACAGATCTAAACTGGTTAAATCAGCAGGGTGTGATTCAAATTAGCACATCTACATGGCCAATGAGCGGTGATGAAATTCAAAGAGTATTGTCTCAGGCTAAAGTTGCGACTCCTGCTCAGCAAAAAGTTATTGAGTCAGTGCGAGCTCATCTCGATCGTGAGAACGCGATGTTTAAAGCACGTTTATTTGCAGAGAGTGATCAAAAGGAAATTCCGCAAGCTTTTGGTGATCAAGAAAAGGCACAGTACCAAGCAGGTTTGGAATTTAATGCCGGTGGTGAAAATTGGGATGTTCGCCTTAGAGTGAATGGAGAAAAAGACCCACAAATTGATAATGGCCATGATGTGAATGTTGAAGGTTCATATATTGCAGGAAAATTGTGGAATCAATGGGTAGTTGCAGGTCAGATACCAACATATTGGGGCCCAGGGCATGATGGGAGTCTTTTACGAGGTGATGCGAGCCGCCCAGTCTATGGCTTTACCGCTCAGCGTGCAGATCAATCAGCTTTTGAAACAAAATGGTTGTCATGGATTGGTCCGTGGCAATATCAAGCATTTGCAGGTCAATTAGATGACTATTCTGCTGTACCTGATGCTAAATTAGTGGGTCTACGTCTTACGGCACAACCTTTACCTTATTTAGAATTAGGCGCTTCACGTGCTTTTCAGTGGGGGGGGGAGGGACGACCAGAAAGTTTTAGCTCATTCTGGGATGCTATGATTGGAAACAAGGATAACGGTGGTACAGGCGAACCAGATCCGTCTAATCAGGTTGCAGGATTTGATGCTCGATTAAATTTTCAGCAGTTGTTGAGTGTGCCTATAAGTCTGTATGGACAATATGTAGGTGAAGATGAGGCTGGTGGTTTACCTTCTAAAAAAATGTATCTTGCGGGTGTGGACTATTCGTCATCTTTTAAAAACATGCCATATCAACTTTATACAGAATGGGCTGATACTCGAACCAATCGGGAAGCACAAGGTATTTCATATAACCATAGTATATATAAAGACGGATATTACCAACATGGTTTCCCATTAGGCCATGCCATGGGTGGAGATGGTGAAATGGTATCTTTGGGTGGTGATATTCGATTCGATGCAATGAACCGTCTAAATGGTCGATTATTATTTGCAAAGGTTAATCAATCTGGTCGTATTACCAATGCCGCCTTTCCTGAAACAGATGATATTAAAGCTATCGATTTAACTTGGTCACATTACTTAAGACCATTTGTACCAATCAAAATTAATGGTTGGTTCAGTGATTCTGATTTACATGGTAATGATGCTGGTGCATCGATTGGTATAGAAATCCCTTTGGATAAGCGCGTTTTTCATTATTAAGATTTGAGAGTGATAATACCCGCATTCATTGCGGGTTTTTTATGGCTCGTGCAATTAGCTGAACTTTCTTTGCTATCATGTTGATATATAAAATCAACAAGCTGTTCTGCATTGAGTGTTATTTTTAGTCTTCTAGGTTGCGGGTTTGGTGAGTCACATACATAGAACCTCAATGAAACCGACTTTAGGTATTTGTAAATGTATTGCCAAGCAGAAATATAGATAAAGAATCGAAGCGTGGAAGGCTGAATACTTTGAATGAAGTTGATGTAATATTTGAGTGTATTTAGGGATTTATGATCATTGAGTAAAACTTATAGATCTTATCAATTTTGTTTTATATGAGGTTTTTGCATATAAATATAATAAAACAAGCAATAGTGTGTATAACTAAATCTTTATAATGAATATATATTTTTACATGTGTAATAAGTACACGATTTTTGTGAGTTGGTGCTGTCAATGTCATTAAATGAGGAAAGACTTACTCATCTTAAACAGCTTGAAGCTGAGAGTATTCATATTATTCGCGAAGTAGCTGCTGAGTTTGAAAACCCAGTAATGCTTTATTCTATTGGTAAGGATTCAGCCGTCATGCTGCATCTGGCGCTCAAAGCGTTCTATCCTGCCAAGCTTCCATTTCCGCTTCTACATGTAGATACGGGCTGGAAATTTAAAGACATGATTGCTTTCCGCGACAACATGGCAAAAACCCATGGCTTTGATTTGATCGTACATCAAAACAAAGAAGGGAAAGATGCGGGCATTAACCCATTTGACCATGGTAGCTCAAAATATACCGACATCATGAAAACTCAAGGCTTAAAGCAAGCACTTGATAAATACGGTTTTGATGCAGCATTTGGTGGTGCACGTCGTGATGAAGAAAAATCACGTGCGAAAGAACGTGTCTATTCATTCCGTGACTCGAAACACCGTTGGGACCCGAAAAACCAACGCCCTGAGCTTTGGAATCTTTACAACGGTAAAGTGAACAAAGGTGAAAGTATTCGTGTGTTCCCACTATCAAACTGGACTGAGCTTGATATTTGGCAATACATCTACTTGGAAAGCATTCCATTGGTTCCACTTTATTTAGCTGCAGAACGTCCTGTGGTTGAGCGTAGTGGCACCCTGATTATGGTTGATGATGAACGTATGCCTTTAAAAGAAGGCGAAGTTCCACAAATGAAATCGGTACGTTTCCGTACTCTTGGTTGTTACCCACTTACGGGTGCAGTGGAGTCAACGGCAAATACCCTACCTGAAATTATCCAAGAAATGTTGCTTGCAACCAGCTCTGAACGTCAAGGTCGTATGATTGACCATGATGAGGCGGGCTCTATGGAAAAGAAAAAGCAAGAAGGTTATTTCTAAAATCTTCCCCCTAACCCCCTCTTTAATAAAGAGGGGAGAACTCCCGAAAAAAAATGGAGGAAAGTCCTCCTTTATCAAAGGAGGATTTAGGTAGATTTGAAGATTAGCAACCGATTTCTAAAGAATATGTGGAGTTTTGAGCAATGTCTCATCAATCAGAACTGATTAGCCAAGATATCTTGGGCTATCTAAAACAACATGAAAATAAAGACTTATTGCGTTTTCTGACTTGCGGTAACGTCGATGATGGTAAGTCAACTTTAATTGGTCGTTTGCTTTACGATTCAAAATTGATTTATGAAGATCAATTGCAAGCGGTAACTCGTGACTCTAAAAAAGTTGGTACGACAGGCGATGCACCTGACTTGGCACTCCTTGTCGATGGTCTACAAGCTGAACGTGAGCAGGGTATTACTATTGATGTGGCTTATCGTTATTTCTCAACTGAAAAACGTAAGTTCATCATTGCCGACACGCCAGGACATGAGCAATACACGCGTAACATGGCGACTGGTGCGTCAACCTGTGATCTTGCAATTATCTTGATTGATGCGCGTTATGGTGTACAAACTCAGACACGTCGTCATACTTATATTGCAAGTTTACTGGGCATTAAGAACATTATTGTTGCGATTAACAAAATGGACTTGGTTGAATTTTCTGAAGCGCGCTTCAATGAAATTCAGACGGAGTATGCAGGTTTTGTGGCGCAATTGGGTGACCGTAAGCCAAACAACATTATCTTTACGCCTATTTCAGCATTGAATGGTGATAACGTTGTCAATAAATCACCAAATACGCCATGGTATACAGGCGAAACGTTAATGGGTACGCTTGAGTCTGTGGAAATTAACCGCAGTTCAGTGACCAACGATTTTCGTTTCCCTGTGCAATATGTGAACCGTCCAAACCTCAACTTCCGTGGTTTCTGCGGTACAGTTGCGCTAGGTGATGTATCGGTAGGTGATAAAATCGTGGCTTTACCATCAGGTAAGTCGTCGACGGTTAAAGAAATCGTTACTTATGATGGGAACTTAGAGCGTGCCGTTGCAGGTCAAGCCGTAACGTTGACGCTGAATGACGAAATTGATATTTCGCGTGGTAACGTACTTGTGCGTGCGGATCAAGCTGCGCCAGAAATTTCACGTTCGGTCAATGCCACGGTGGTTTGGATGGCAGATCAACCGCTGGTGATTGGTAAGTTGTATAACTTAAAAGTGGGCACGCAAACTGTTCCTGCAAAAGTGACTGCAATTAACTACCGTACCAATGTCAATACATTGGAAAAGGTACAAGTCGATAGTCTTGAGCTGAACGCGATTGCTAATGTCACCGTTGAGTTTGATGCGCCTGTCGTATTTGATCGCTACCAAGACAGTCGTTATACAGGTTCGTTTATCTTCATCGACCGTTTAAACAACGTGACGATTGGTGCGGGTATGGTGGAAGAGTCTGTGGAATGGTCTGCGCATAGCAACCCTGTCACAGCGGAAGACCGTGCTGCACGTATAGGTCAAAAACCTGCTGCGGTAACTGTATCTGTGAAAGCCCTAGAAAATACACAAGTACTTGAAAACTTGTTAATTCAACAAGGTGTGGTTGCAATTGCGAAAGCAGGTCTAACTGCTGATCAGGTTGCACTACTACGTGAAACAGGTGTGGTTGTGGTGACTGACCTTGTCGACGGTACAGATGTCGCATTCACTCAAGATGCGGTTGAAGAGCTAGCTGATAAAATTGTTGAATTGGTTCGTCTATAATAGATTGAGCTGATTTGAAGGAGCCCACCGTAAGGTGGGTTTTTTTTATTTGCCAGTTTGAATATATGTAAAATTTAATCTATGTTGTTCAAATAAAGCTGGGACAGCTGTCGCAGCTGTTAACGCTTTATCAATAGTTTCATCATTTTGATCCCAAAATGGATGGTTAAATAAACGATTTAAAAATAATCTTAATTCCGTGGTTTCTGACTCAGACATGATATTGCGATAAAGTTTTTTGTCTTGTGAATCCTTGTCAAATAGCTTAAAAATTGCATTAATCATGGCACTTAAATATGGTGACCAAGTTAACACAGAACCTTTGTGCCAAATTCTTCTTGCTTTAACTGCATCTATATTTGTATCTTTTTTATTTTGTGACCATTTATCAAGGCCGCTTTCTTCCGCTAGAATTTTTGAAAAAATTTGGAAATTTTCTTTTTCATGATCTCGATGGTCATGATCTGAATCGATGGTAGCAATTGCTGGATTAAGGAATAATGTATGTTTGAAAATAGTTTTTCTTAGTAAATCTTGGGATAATGGAAGGTTACTATCTTTATTAGTTTCTGCTGTATATTTTTTAAGAATAGATTGATCATGAGCATTTTTAATAATGGTTGCTTCAAACATATTTTTAACTTCAGTTTTTGATTTTTCTTTAACTAAATATTTGAAGAAATTATTTTCACTATGATTATCATTAGGTAGTTTCTCTAAATATTCCTCCCATTGAATGTTGTACATTTCATTCCATTTTTGGAAAAGTGTGTTGGTATAAAAAGAAACTTGAGCAAGCTTTGAGTGAGCTTCCAAATTAGTTTTTAATAGTTTTTCATATACTACTTTACTTTTTTCTTGATCATCAGGAGAGATATATACTTTTACATCTAATGTTTTTTGGTTATTTAATATTTGTGCTGCTAACTTGTGTTGTCCATCAAAAAGTTTAATTTCATTATTAACTAAACGAGCAATAGATGGTGCTAACTGTGGGTATATTTCTAAATGATTTTTAAGTTGTATGAGCCTTTTGAAGTCGATTACACGTGGTTGTAGGCCTTGTTTGTCATCATTTTTTAACCATGAAATAGGTAATTGTGCATAAAAATAATTTATTTCAAGTTTAGGGTCGGAAAATATATTAAATATTAACTCAGTGGTATGACCTTTTAGAGTAATCGATAGGTCTTTGATTGTATAATGAGTTGACTCTGGGTGGATATTTTTAAAAGCTAAAATATCTTGCAATTTAACTTGATTGTTTTTTGTATCATATAATCTCTTAAGTTTATAAATTTCTTTATATTCTTTAAGATTCAAAGCTCCTTTTTCTCTATTAAATTTTTTCAAAAAAATTCGAATATTAGATAAATCTGTATCACCTCCATTGACGTAGGCTATTAAATGGTCATATTCAATTTTATCACTTTCTAAATCAATAATTTCTCCAGAAATAAAACACCTTAGATCACCATCTGACGATTTTTGAATGTTCTGAACTTTAATTTTTTCAGAATCAGTGAGGTATCTCTTTTTGGTCATAGTAATTCTACACTCTTAAATATAAATTGTTAGTAATCAAAATTTAAAAGACCCTAAGCTTGATATAAATGAAACTTAGAATTTAAATAATTGTTGATCTTAATGTGGTTAAATGAATATATTTAAGATATTATAGTTTTTATTTTTATCTATGCAAGAAATACTGTTGATGAAGATTTTTTGGTTTGTTGTTAAAAAGCATTTTTTTTAAATTAAGATGTTTCTTGATTACTATCTCCATTTATTGTATTACAATTCTTTTCGATATGATCAATCAGAATCTTTGCCAAAACGCTTTTTCAGTTTATTCACATAGCGTTTAAATGGCCACGTAAACTGCTTCACAAAACTGTTTGGAATTTTATAACCCACTGTGCCATATACACTGGCCAAATGATTGGGCATATAAATGGATTTAAACATCACATCATAAAGGGGGATAAAGGCAGCATAGTTTTTATCAATCGCAGGCTGTTCAGAAGAATGATGCCAGTGGTGAAACTCAGGTGTTGCGATCAGCCAGCGCAGATAGGGAAAGCGAAAACGCACGTTGGAGTGAATAAAAATGGCATGGAAAGAAATAAAGACCAAATAAGCAAAGACTGCAGACGTATGAAAACCTAACAAGAAAATTGGCAAGGTTGCAATAAAACGGGTCATTAACACTTCAACGATGTGTAAGCGTGAAGAGGCTAGCCAGTCCATTTGTTCCGTTGAATGGTGAATAGCATGAAAGCGCCATAAAAAGTTCACTTCATGCATCGCACGGTGTAACCAATAGGTGGTGAAGTCCACCACAATCAATAACTCAATAAACTGCAACCAAATTGGCTGCGCCTGCACATAAGGCACAATCGGGTTATTGGGAATATGCGTGATCCAATACTGAATAGGCATGACCGTTAAAAACGAAAAAAGCTGAATGCCAATATGGCTAAACATGAAATATTTCATGTCTGTGACCCAGCCAACGCGCAGAATTTTCTGTTCAGTGTTCTTTGCAAAGAATCCTTCAAGTGGGATAAAGACTAAAGCAAGGATGATTAAGGTAATAACGAAATAATCAAAACCTGCATAAAAGGGTAGAGCAGGCAATGTCGGTACTTTGATCAGCCCACAGCCTAAAATAGCCGCTAAAATGGTGATACACAAACCATAAAAACCATATTTATTCTGTTTAATGATCGCACTATAGGTACCAAAGCCAGCACTGATAACGATACCAAACAGTAAGCTATAGTAGAAAACATCATAGTGTTTGCTATATAGCGGACGTAGTTCTGGTGTGGTGAGCACAGTGGGAAATAAAAAACATAAAGCAGCAAAAATACCCAAAAAGCCTAAGGAAACAGAAAGAAATGCACTGATCTTACCTTGCCCAGCATTGAGTTGTAGGTTTTCAAATTTTTTTCTAAGTTGATCTGTCATTTTAATTTAATTCTGAATTTTAGGAGTTTTGTCAGAGTTAGCTTGAGGGTGTGAGCATGCAAGCAGAGGTTAAATTTTAGCGGTATTACAACTGTTCAGCAATCTTATCTAAAAATATCAAGTAATCCTTCACGTTTATCCATTCGATCTTAAATTTTGATGTTCTATTTCAGGGCTTGAGGTTGCAATCCTTAAAAAGTAGATTAAGATATATCTTAATAATTTAAAGATATATATTTTTTATGTCTAGAGCACAAAAAGTTGAACCCTTTGCTGATTTAGAGACAGTACCAGTGTTACGTAAGCAGCGCTTATTTGAAGCGGGTCAGATGAAACTTTTAGCCTTACATCTCATTTCATTCGCGCCTAAATATGGCTATGACCTTATTAAAGAGGTGGGTGAAATTGTGGGAGGAGGCTATTGCCCAAGTGCAGGAACGATCTATCCAACCTTGAATTATTTGGAAGAGCAACAGTTTGTTCATGTAGCGTTAGATGATGCTCAACGCAAGCAATACCGTATAACGGCCTTGGGTTTGAAGCATCTTGAGGTTGAGAAAGCGATCGTAGAAAAGATCTTATCTCGTTTTGATACGCGTAAACAAATTCAAAATAATGAACAATATCTTGATATTAAACGTGCGATGGTAAACCTCAAAGCTTCTTTAAAGCTCAAGATCCAATACAGTGAGCTGAGCGCTGAACGAATTCGTGTTATTGCAGAACAAATCGATCAAGCAGCGGTGAATATTGCACGTCTCTAGGAAAACAGAATGAAACAACATACTTATGAAGTCACCCTCAAACACATTGCAGATGCTCAAGGCAACCCATCGACCTATACTGATATTTTGAGTTTTAACAGCTATAACCATGATGATATTTTGAAAGTGTTACAGGTGATTCAAAACAGTCAAATGCTGGATGATGAGGCAGCGAAATCATTTGCTGTTGGTTTAAAGCTCTTTAGTGAGGTGATGCTAGAGCATAAAAGCCTTCCGCTCTTTAAAGATTTTATGCCACATTTTGGGCAGTTTATGAAAGCTTTAAAACAAACCGTTAAAACGCAAAGTCAAAGCTAATTTTTATTTACTCAGGTCGATTATGTTCAACACGCTCCCAAAAATTCATATCAAACACTTAAATTGGTTAATGCCTTTATTACTTTCAGGTCTGATGAGTGGCTCTATTTCTGGTTTTAACTTACTGTTAAATAAAGGCTTAGTGCATAATTTCTTCCATCTTTGGCTCAAAAGCTGGAGCTTATCTTGGTTGATTGCATTTCCTCTGATTATGGTGTTTTTGCCTTTGGTTCGTAAATTTCTAATGCAGTTTGTATCTTTGCCTGACCAGCCACGTAACTGAATAGCTGTGCTTTTCATTTGGCCCGAATTGGTCTAAATAATGTTTGAGAGGGATGTTGAGTGCAGTCGCAGCTTGCTTTTTTATCAATGATCAGTGCTATCACGCAGCAAAATAGTCTTCAGACTATACATAAGTACGGTGTTATTCATTTCAATTTATTTCTATGATCAAATAGGTCTATGAAACTTGAAAAATATCGCAAGAGTTAGGAATAAATCATGTCACAAACAACGATGCAACAGGTCATTATTACAGAGCCGGGTGGTGTGGATATGCTGGCATATGAAACAGTGGTTATCCCTGAAGCAAAGGCAGATGAGGTTTTGGTTAAAGTCCATGCGTTTGGCATTAACCGTCCAGATATTTTACAGCGTCAGGGTTTATATCCAATGCCGCCTGGGGTAACACAAGTGCCGGGGCTTGAGGTTGCAGGTGAGGTCGTTGCAGTTGGAGCTGAAGTTACCCAGTTTAAATTAGGCGATAAAGTTTGTGGTTTGACCAATGGTGGTGGTTATGCAGAGTATTGTGTGGTTCCACAAAGCCAAACTTTACATATTCCAGAAAATGTAAGCTTTGTGGAAGCGGCGGCTATTCCTGAAACTTTTTTCACGGTCTGGGCCAATGTGTTCCAAATGGGTAAAGCTAAAGCAGGGGAAGTGGTGTTGGTACATGGTGGAACCAGTGGTATTGGCACCACGGCACTCATGCTATGTAAAGCATTGGATATTAAAACCTTTGCAACCGTCGGCAGCGATGAAAAAGTACAAGCCATTGCGAATTTGACAGATGCCATCAATTATAAAACCCAAGACTTTGAACATGAGATCAATGAGAAAACGGATAATGCGGGTGTTGATGTCATTTTAGATATGGTGGGCGCACCGTATTTAGAAAAGAATTTGAACTTGCTCCGCCGCGATGGACGTTTGGTTTATATTGCTTTTTTAGGTGGTGCAAAAGCCAAAGAGGTTAAATTGGGGCAAATTATGATGAAGCGCTTAACCATCACAGGCTCGACCATGCGTGCACGAAATACGGCTGAGAAAGCTGAGATTGCACAAGGTTTACAAGATCATGTAGCACCGCTATGGGCCAAGGGCGAGTGCTTGCCAATGATTTATCAAACTTTTGAGTTCGATCAGATACAAGCAGCGCATGCGTGCATGGACACGGGTGAGCACGTGGGTAAAGTTGTGGTAAAAATTCTGTAATATTTCTATAGTATAAAAAGTAGAGCTGACCTAGTGTCAGCTTTTTTTTGCCTAAAATTTTGCCAAAAAATAAAAATAATGTACTGAAAATAGAAAATAATTTAACAAAGATTAAAAAATGATAACTGTTCGACACAACCTGTCAAAACTGTAGTGTAAATTTTCAACTAAATTTAAACCTGACAAATTTACGTGGTTTTAAATGAAAAATAAAACAGAAAAGAGGGTTGTCATGAAAATTTTATCGACATCATATACACATGCGCATGGTTTCCGTGCGCTCAAGCGCTTGCATAAGGCGGTTATCTATAATAGTGTTTTACCTGATGAGTTACACAAGTTGTATAAAGCCTTAATTCATTTTGAGCGCTATATAGAGCGATTAGCGCATCAGCAAACCGCTGTAAAGAAGAAGAAATCTAACAAACATTGAACGCTTTTTTTTGATAAAAAATGACATAGCTTGAAAGCTGACCGTTTGTCTTTTACTTAATATTATTCAGTGATTTATATTGAATATAATGCTTAGGCATTTAACTATAAATAAAGACACAACATTGATTGTGCAGCGAGGGTAATATGAAGCGTAAAGCTTCAACACATGAACGCCTTGCGGAGCGTTTAGCAAATATTTTGACTAAATTAAATACTGGGTATCAATTGGGGGTTGCAGAACTAGCACATGAATTTCAGGTGAGTACTCGGACAATAGAGCGAGATTTTGATCGTCTCAATACGTATTTGCCTTTACTTCAAGATGAATATACCAAGAAGTACTTTTTAGATCCTGTTTATCTTGGGCGCTTTAAACTACAAGACATTCAGAACTTTGCGCAGCTTTCTGGGATCAGTGAGCTCTATCCATCTCTAGATATGTCTTTTCTACGTGGCCTGCTTGATGAGCGAGCGAATCAAGTGTTCTCTGCCAAAGGTTATTATTATGAAAATGCACAGCAATTTGCTGAACATTTTCAGGTTTTTGCTGGTGCGATTCATAAGCGTCAAAAAATCAGTTTTATTTATAATGATCGTTTGCGCCATGTTGATCCGTATCGTTTAATTCATCATCAGGGAAGTTGGTATTTGGCTGCAGCTGTAGCTGATGAATTACGTGCTTATCGTTTAAGTAAAATAGATCAAGTGGTTGTACATGAGTCGGAGCTTTTCGAGCACCATTTAGAAGTTTTGACCCAATTAGAGCTTAGTGAGGGGATTTGGTTTGCAAAGCATAAGCAAACGCTGAAAATATCGGTTCGACCTGAAGTTGCTTTATATTTTAAGCAACGTCTATTATTGCCAGAGCAACAAATCGTACTAGAAGATGCATCGGGTGGTTTATTAATTGATTGTCAAATTTGCCATGAAATGCAACTTTTACCTTTGGTACGTTATTGGATTCCATACATTAAAATTATTGAGCCAGCTCATTTTCAAGAAAAATTAGAACAAGATCTGCAACATTACTTATTACCACCCTTATCGTAATAAACGAATGAGATATTATTTTTAAGAGAGTCAATGTGCTCTCTTTTTTTGTGCATTGCATTATGCTTTTTCTGTAGGCATAAAAAAACCAGCTTAACGCTGGGTTCTTTATATGCACCATACTTAGAAGTATAAGAATGGTGCCCGAGGCCAGACTCGAACTGGCACGCTTTGTGGGCGGGGGATTTTAAATCC